>JAEZCB010000216.1 GCA_023412755.1 Bacteroidota bacterium | reverse complement strand
TCACGGTGAAAGGCCGCGGCAGCAAGGGCAACCTGCTCACCCGCTACTTCGTGAGCAAGATCACCCTGAAGGAGCGTGGCGCCAGCACCCTGGGTGCGATCCCCATCTGGTTCGATGAGACCGTGCGCCGCATGAATGACACCGGCCACGGCAGGTACCTGGGCCGTTTCAGTGGCGACGACAAGGTGCTCGCCATCATGAAGAACGGCACCTATCACCTGTACCCGTTCGTGCTCGGCACCCACTTCCCCGATGATGCCGTCACCGTGGTGAAATGGGATCCGAAGGCCGTGGTGAGTGCCGTCTATTGGGAAGGGGAGAAGGGCCAGTACAATGTGAAGCGTTTCCAGATCGAGCCGGGACGCGACCCGGTGCCTTTCATCACCGAACATCCCGAAAGCAAACTCGCGCTGTTCAGCCTGGTGGGCCATCCGCGCGTACGCATCGCCTTCGACAAACGCAGCGCTGGCGATCGCCCAGATGAGGAGATCGACCTCGAAGCGTTCATCGCCGTGAAGGGCGTGAAAGCCCTCGGCAATCGCCTCACCCCCTACAAGGTGAAGGAACTCGAACTGCTGGACCAGGTGTTCATCCCCATGACCCCCGAACTGGAGGAGCAGCAGCAGATGCTCATTACAGATGAAGAGGTGGGCAACCTGGGAGCACCCGAAGACGAGGATCTGGAGGAAAGCCCCATGAGCAACATCAAGCGCGTGGAGCAGGAGAACTTCGACCCGAACGAGCCAATGATCGGCTTCAAGCCAGGGAAGCAGATCACGCTGGGGCTGGATGAGTGAGGGCGATCAAATGATCAGATAATTAGATGATCAGATGATCGGGCCGGCACGGCGAGTGGATCGGCGAGGCGCGATCCGAACATGGTCCACCTCTTTCACCAAATGAACAACGAACATCGCCTTACCGATCCGCAGAAAGCCAAGGAGGTTGGCGTGCTAAGCTTCATGCTCAACCGAGTGATCGTGCAGCAGCGATTGCTGGCCACTGTGATCTCCAAGGTCGAAGGGACCACTGAGGCGGAGGTGTTGGCACGGATGGATGAGATGCTCAAGCAGACCGAATCAGAAACGATCTACTATTTGAAGAAATATTGGTTGGGGGAAGAGCCGGGCAACGGCCAGGTGAACAACTGACTTCGGTACAACTCTCCGCAGGGTTTCCTGTGTCTTTGGGCAGGAACCCTGCGCCCCTTGATGTGATACTGCATTCGTTGCATCAGCGAAGAAGCAGCCACCACAGCACAGCACCGCTCACCACCACTACCGGCACCATGCAGCCCCGGTGCTGCGGTTGTACACCCTGTTGTAGGCCGCCTTCTTCGGGTTTGTTATCCAGCTCCAGCCGCGCGGCACTTTCAAACTCTGGCTGTCCCGCGCATAACGATTTATACTCGTGCTTGCCGCGATCCGTTTCTTCAATGAGGGTACGGAGGCCAAAATTTCTTACAAACGTGACTGTAAGATCCCCCTGATCAGGCATGCGAGTTCAAGGAAACCGCCATGGGTTTCCAGTAGTGGCTGTATGAGGGGGGAGTGGTGAGGGTGTGATCATAAAATTTGATATACACATTATCACCTACACATCCAGCAACACCACCATCACATCATCCACCTGTTCCGCAGTGCCTTTCCATTCCAGGAAGGCGTTGTGCAGGGTGAAGATGGCCGTGCCGGCATCCTGCCCGCCCGTATCGATGAGCAGTTGTTTGAACTGGGCCGTGCCGAACTTGCGGTCCGCCGGGCCACCGAATTGGGAGCCGTAGCCATCCGTGGCCAGCACCAGTCTATCCCCTTCCTGCAGGGGCATGGTGGTGCAATTGAAGTACTTCATGGCCGCCTGCCGCTGGCCGCCAAGCGAAGTGCGGTCCGCCTTGAGCACATGCAGCACACCTTCGCGCAGGAGCAGGCAGTCCAGGAATGCGCCCGCATGGTCCAGCATTAGGGTCTTGGGATCGAACCGCAGGAAGGAGATGTCCATGCCATCATGGATGCCCACGCCATCCTCCTTGGTGAAGAGGCCGCCCAGCTCCCGGTCCAGTGCATCCAGCACCAGTTCCGGCGAGGTTATGCCGCTGGTGGTTCGCCGTTCCAGCAGGCCTTGGGCCAGCATGGACATCATGGCACCGGGAACGCCATGGCCGGTGCAATCGGCCAGTGCCAGCAGCAGCTGGTCCCGGTATTCGGCGTACCAGAACACATCGCCACTGACCACATCCCGCGGCAGCGAGAGAGTGCCCACATCGCGGAAATAGGGCAGCATTTCCGGTCTGGGGAAGAGGGCTTCCTGGATGCCGCGGGCGTAGTGCAGGCTTTGCAGGAGCTCGTTATGCTGCTCCTGGAAGCGCTGGTGCAAGGCGCGGTTCTCCTCCATCTGGGCCGCCAGAAATTCATTGGCGGAACGCAGGTCCTGGTTGCGCTGGGTCACGCGCGCTTCCAGCTGCCGGTTGGTCTCCTCCAGCACCATGCGCATGCGCATGACCTGTTGCTGGGCCTCCACCCGGCGGGTGATGTCGTTGCTCAGGATCAGCAGCCCTTCCTCCACCGGCTGTATGCTCAGTTCGAAGTAGCCGAGGCTGCCATCGGGGAAGGTGAAGGCGTTCTCGATCACCTTGTTCTCGCCGCGCTGCAGGCAGGAGCGGAGCACCTGGTACAAGGGGGTGCCTTCCACGCCAGGGTATAGCTCCAGCAGGCCATGGCCGAGCAGTTGCTCCCTGGCATAGCGGCTGTGCGCCACCACGGACTCGTTCACATACAGGTAGCGCAGGCTTTTGTCCAGGATCTGCACCCCTTCCAGCAGGCCATCCAGCACACCCAGCATATCCGGCGTGCTGGTGAACGAACGCGGGTTGGCGGCCGCCCTGTGCGCGATGTATTCGCTTTCCGGTGCCGCCAGGAGAAAGGCGCCATCCCCGGGCACCACCTCCACATTGCGGCCTACGGCCTCCGTGACATCATCCGCGCGGTGCAGCACGGCCCATGCCCTGCCATCGCCATCCAGCAGGGGGCGGTTGAGCAGGTTCCAGTAACGTTGTTCCAGGGAGCCATCCGCACGCGGCAGCATGATGTCCTGCGCGGGCAAAACCACCTGTCTTTTCTCTGCCAGGGAGTCCTTCAGTGCGGTGCGCAGGTCGCTGGTGCTCTTGAGCCGTGCACCACCGGTGCTACCATCCAGGATCGCGGGGAGTTCAAGGCCGATCATGTTCTGGGGTGCCGTACCCAGCAGGCTGATGTACCCTTCGCTCACCGCGGCCACCTTCAGGTCTGGCAAGACAATGGCTAGTGGACCCGGAAGCCTTTCAAACACCGCCTTGTAATCGATCGGCATCTGACCGCATAGTTAACCAAAAGTGTGATATGGGTCATATAAAAGAGGTATAGAATATCCCAATTCCCTTGTTCGATGATATAAAATATGATAAAATGGACCGTTCGCGTGGGTCGATCTGCGGTGGTGCCAAAGGTGGATCCCGTGGATACCTTTGCCACGCGCATCCGGCGCACCGCATGACCATCAACATCGCACGGCCGCAGGCCACGCGTGGAACGCCCCGGCAGCGGTGGAGGCACCGGAATTCCTTCCGATCCTGGCTTTTGTTGCTGGCCGCCATGCTGGGCATGGCCTTCGTGCCCACGGCCCACCCTGGCCCGGGCATCGGTGCAGGCGAGCTCCAGGGTGGGGCCACCATCGCACACGCCGGGACCGTGCTGCAACTCGCCACGCCGCCGGAAACGCTGAGCCAACCCACGGGGAGTGCGCCAACCGTGGCGAAGGACCGGAACCCGGCCTCTTCCCTGGCGATATGCGGTACCGGCCACGCCCATGATGGCACCGTGGCACGGCAGACCCAGGTCCATTGCCACGGGCTGGCGGCGATCAAGCGCTGCCGTCTCCTCTTTCCCTTCCACGGTTTCTGGTGATCGGGTGTATACCCCGCCAATTGCGCCGCTGGCGCTAACGGCACGCGAGCCGCGCCTGGCGTGCGCCCGCTGGTAACGTATTGTGGATCGGAACAGGGGGGAATGCGCCAGGTGCGCACCATACCCGAACAGAAAAAGAAGATGGAAATGGATGGAGGTACCGCTACGGTGCTCATTGTCACCGTGGCCTTGTTGATCGCGCCCTTCCTGGTGGACCTGCGGCGTCGGAGGCGGAATGGCAGGGCGCTGCTGCGCATATTGCAGGACGCCGCCAGTGCGAATGGATATATCCTGCACCAGTACGAGGTCCACGCGGATATCGCGCTGGGGCTGGATGATCGTAACAAACGCCTGTTCGTGCTGCGCCGCCGCAAGGATGGCACCGTGCCCCAGGAGGTGGACCTGGCGCAGGTGCAGGCCTGCCAGGTGCGCAAGACCGGCCGCGACGGAAAGCAGGTGCAGGCCGATGACCGCATAGCCACAGTGGAACTCAGCCTATCCGCGAAGGCGGGTGGCAACATACCGGTGGTGTTGTACAGCGAAGAGCATGGCGCGCACATGGATGGCGAGCTGCTGCTGGCCGAGAAGTGGGCCACGCTCGTGAATGGCACCATCCGCGGCTGATGAGAGTGGGCCTCGTGGCGGATGTCGCGGGGCCCACCTTTTCAGCGGATGTTCAGGATCTGATACTAGCTGTATAGGCGCATAGCTGTGGCGGAAGAAGGCCTAGCGGGAGCAGGGTGTCGTATTTCGATGCACGGTCAGATCAAGAACGATCTTTTTGCCAAGTACCGTTCCGGACCTGCGTGCGCACCTTGTACAGCCGCTCATTGAAACCACCTTCGCTTTCAAATGACCTGGCCTGCCTGTTCACCAGTTTATCCAATAAGCGGATCGAAGCGACGCATAAGGCATGCGCCACATTCGCACTGATCTCGGCCAAAGCTTGCTTCTCTACAGTGGGTGGTGTGCGGGCTGTGGCCGACTTCTGAGGGACGGGCTCTCTTATTGGCATCTCTTTCAACCAGATCGCCTTCACCCACCGGGCAACTTCATCGGCGGTTTGGAAACGGTTCTTCGTGAGATCCATTCTCCGTTGATCACGCTCCGGCCAGAGCGAAAGACCGCGTTGTTTCAAGAATGTTTCATAATCTCCTCGTAATTCATCCAAGCTCGCACGGGCCACATTGGTGAGATTCATCTCCAACTTCTTCATGGTGGCGCTGAGCATACTGCCTTCTGCGATGTTGCGCACCCCGCTGCGTGCCGATTGCTCCATCTGATCGCGGGTACGGCTATCCGAAGCAATGTACCGATCTATGAAGCGTACGGTAACATCGTAAAGCAGTTCCGCTACCTGGAAGCATTTCAGTTTGCGATAGCCGCCGTGCGGAGGCAACACCAAGGAATAGCGCGGGTCCCGCTTTTGCATATTTAAAGTTAACACCTACCGCGCTGTATGGACACGTATGGACAAATATGGTCTCGGCGGATGCGACCATATTGTCCATACGTGTCCATATTCCCAACCCCGCCTTTCCGCGCAAGGGATAGAAGCGGTTACCC
>JAEZCB010000121.1 GCA_023412755.1 Bacteroidota bacterium | reverse complement strand
CGCAAGGCTGGCCAGGCACGGAAGTTCCGCCGGCCACGCCCTCGCAGTCCAAGGGCTCACCAACACACTCGCAATCGTTATTCCATGTGTCGTTCCCGGTGGAAGCATTCTCATCATCGCAGGGTGTTCCTGGCAGGGCGCTACCACCGACCACTCCTTCGCAATCAGGTTCACCCACCAGGATACAATCACAGTCGTTGGTCCAAACACCGTTCATCATTCCGGTACCTGGATCACAAGCTGTTCCGGGCTGTGCAGGGCCATCAGGCACACCTTCACAGTCGCAATCATTCACCGTAATGGTGGTGGTGGCGCTGCTGGAGCAACCGTTGCTGGTGACCGTATAGGTGAGGATCTGTGTACCAGCTGCTGGATCGAAGGTATAGGGGCCCGAACCAGATACGCCGGTGCCGGTCCAAACACCGCCAGCAGGAGTGCCGCCCAAAGTGATGGCCGCATCACTGCTGCAGAATGGGCCATAGCTGCCTGGAGTTGGCGTGGCCGGAGCAGGGTTGACGGTGATCGAGGTGGTGGCACTGCTGGAACAGCCGTTGCTCGACACTGTATATGTGAGCGTCTGGCTACCGGCGGAGGGATCGAAGGTATAGGGGCCGCTGCCTGATACTCCTGTGCCGGACCATACCCCGCCTGAAGGCGTTCCACCCAAGGCTATTGGAGCATCGTCACTGCAAAGAGGGCCGTATGAACCGGGTGTTGGAGTGGCTGGCACAGGGTTCACGGTGATGGTGGTGGTGGCACTGCTGGAGCATCCGCTGTTGCTCACCGTGTAGGTCAATGTCTGGGTACCAGCGGATGGGTCGAAAGAATAGGGACCACTACCTGTTACACCTGTACCGGTCCAAACACCACCAGCAGGGGATCCACCGAGGGCTATAGGAGCATCGTTGCTGCAAAGTGGGCCATAAGAACCAGGCGCAGGCGTGGCAGGTGTTTCATTCACCACCACGGACACGATGGCCTGTGTGCTTTCGCAACCATTGGAAACAGTGACCACATAGTCACCAGTGGCGGCACCGCTGACGGTCACCGAAGCCGAAGTGTTGTTCGGGCTGAAGGTGCCCGTACCGCTCCAGCTGTAGGTGAGTGACCCAGTAGCCGTAGTGGCTGTGACACTGAGTTGCAAGGTTTCATCGGAGCAGATCGGGCTGTTGCTGCTGGTGCCCGTGATGGATGGGCCGGCGACCGGTGTGCCAACGCAATCGCATTCCGCATCATACGTATCATCCACTGTGCAGGGATCCTCATCGTCGCAGGGGGTTCCCGGGATGGCCCCACCGCCTACCACACCTTCACAATCCTCATTGCAGTTGCCCAATTGTGCACCAGGTCCCACAACGGGAGAGTTCGCTGTGATGTTGGTGCCCCCGATGCTGATGAACCAATCCGTGTTGTTCGCGGAGGTGTACGCATCGGAGGTCACGATCTCGAAGGTGGTGCAACTGGAAACATCGGTGGCGGTGACGCGTGCGTAGGGCACCCATACATCCGCAGAATATGAACAGGCCACCGGCAGCTGGTTCCCGTTCGCATTGAATCCCTGGTAGCGGAACCCATTCGCATCCACGTTATTGATGCCGGGGTTGCTCGCCAAAGGGATACCTTGCAAGAAGCAAAACTGTGTATCGAAGCCGATCTGTGTGGGATCCCCAAGGGTAGCATTTGAGGAAGAAGGCCAGCGAATGGCGAAGGTCATATTTACGATGCCATCGGATTGGTCCCAAGGAGCGTTGGGGCGTAGCTGGATCTCGAGTGTGCTGGCATCAACGGGGACCAACCTGACCGCGATGCCATTGACATCACCGGGTTGGGCATATGCACCGGAACCCCACGCGAGCAGGAATCCAGTGAATGACCAGTACAAGACTTTGGTAAAGTGCTTCATGTTCTAAGGTTCGTAGGTGACTAAGGGAGTTCTGGTAGATGGGTGTTGATCACGGTTTCAATGAAGTGTTGCTCATGCATCACTTAGGGGAGCTGTTCTGATAGGATGGCCGTGGGGGTAAGACCGCCGACATTCTGAAGGATCGGATCACGGTCATTGGAGGATCCGGTGTACCGTACCATGCCATCCATGTTCACGTCCTCCACATGATAGCCATTGGTGGTAAGGGTTGGTATGACGCCACCGAGCAGCGACAGGATCGGGTCGCGATCATTGGAGGAACCGGTATACTTCAGGCTGCCATCGTTCACCACATTCCCCATTCGTTGTGCCATGGTTCCGCCAATGCTCTTGCGCGCATTGCTTCCCCATGTGGCCACGGAAGAACTGGTCATATCCAACAAGGTGGCTGAAGAGCCCAATTGTATTGGGGTCGCTGTCATTATCCCCATATGATTCCTATGGCGAATGGCTATATGATATGGACCATCACTTACCGGAAAGCGAATGGTTTCACCGGTTGAAGATACTACATCACCATTCCTTTTCAATAGAGCGCTCCGCGTGGACACCACCTGCGCAGGCTGGACCGGGTCACGCAATTCCACCAGCAGCCAGTCCACTACGGCATGCGATCCGGTGGTGTTGAGCAGGCTGCCATCCATCACCTCCCCCCCGCCATCACCGGCATGTGTGAAGCCGAGTGAACTGAATGGCTCGATCAATGGAAGGTGCCCTCCCATACGGAGTGCATCACCCATCAACCCGGTTTGGCCATTGTATGGACCTTCAAGAATGGTCTTCAATAAGACGGAAACACCATCAGTGATCGTGACGGTAACGGCGGTGCGGGTGCTTTCCATCTCCAGATCGGGTGTGCCCACCTCCCAATCATAGAGGAAGTAGTAGTATGACCCACCGGCACTGCTGCCTGTTATGGCCCCATACGATCCAATGGAGTAGGGATAGGAAACACCCGAGTTGTCGCGGTGCAGTGCAAGAACGATCTCGGTGTTGTCATCGAAGGCGGTGATCCTGTGGTTGGTGCCTGCGGGTACCTGGAAATCCAGATCAACGCGATGGGTTCCATTCGGCACATAGACCACCTTCTCATCGAGCACACTTCCCACGTTGTCGGTAAGTACGAAGTGTCTTTCTCCGTTGCCATTCGCATACACCTTCACAGAGCGCAATTCAAATGGTTCATAAGCATCGAAATACAGCCATTGCCTCACACTGGAACTGTTCTGCGATCCACTCAAGGACGTTTTACCTCCATACGAGGATGAGCCCGCCAGAGTGGTGGTATTACTTGCATAATACGTGGTGGTCTCGGATAGGTAGGGCGTATCGAACACTGGTCCCGTGGCTATGGGTGAACCACCGGTAGCGGCCCCATACCACTTAATCGTTCCATTGCCAATGGCACCGATCTGTGCCGTGCCCGGTCCATCCAACTCGGCCCCATTGCCAGTGGGTGGCGCCGGTGGTGTCACGGATGTCACCAGCAGGTCGCCAGAGTTGAGCACGCCGCATGGTTGCGTGACCTGCACGGAATAGTTGCCTGGGTTCGAAACGTGGATCGTGCGCGTGGTGGCGCCGGTGCTCCACAGGTAGCTGTTGCCTGGTGTTGCTGTCAGACGAATGGATCCACCCGGTGGTACACGTGTGCCATCTGGTGCGAAGATCCCTGCCGTACCACCACTACCTGGCGCTCGCTGCTGGGTTATCGCGAAGGGGATCGCCGTCCAGTTGTTGTCATCATCCTCTTCGAGGAAGACATCGGTGGGGTCCACCTCCGCCACGATCCAATAGTTGCCGTTGCAGAGATCGGGCATGATGTTG
>JAEZCB010000115.1 GCA_023412755.1 Bacteroidota bacterium | reverse complement strand
TCTCATTGGCGTTCTGCTCCCAGTAACGTATATATACCGTGGCCCCTACGGACAATCCGGCCGCAAAGGCATCGAAAACATTGGCAGGTACGGAATTGGGCCCTATTTGTCCATGCATTGTGCAACTGTTGGCAAGCTCCTGAAAGGTAGTGCCGTTGTTGCAGGCAGTGGCCGTGTAAAGGGAGAACGCCCCTGCACAAATGGTGGCTTCCTGGGTTTGTATACCGATCAGCCCGGACGCGGGTACGGTCACCGAATACCACTGGTCCGCACCCTGATAGCCACCGCAGGAAGGCACCGGAATATTGCCTATTCCATTAGGTGCGCCGGCACCCGCATTGGTGGCCGCCGCATTATCATCCGAATGGTAGTTGCATGCGGTACCATTCATGGGTAGCGGAGTGGCAAAGCACGGCAGGTTGTTGTCCGGTACGGTTAGCGGTGTACATGTCACCATCATATCCACGGTGGCATTCAGGGGGAGCAGGCTATTGCACGCGCCGTTGAACACATAGATGCGATACGTTCCCGTAGCTGGTGGTATGAAGGAGACCTGTGAAGGGCCATTATTCACCCCACACCCATCATTATCGCATACAATGGAGCCTGGAATGCCAGGATTGTTGGTTGTTACATAGATGTATGTGTCGAATGGAACCGCGCAAAAGGTGAACGTGTATCTGCTGCCTTGGTTCGCAGTGAATCGGATGAAGCGGCCATTCGGCAGTGTGGCTGTGGGTCCTACGGCCAGGCCTGTGTAAATAGTAGGGTTGTTGGGGTCACAGTCCGGATGAGTAGCGGCGGTCCAGGCCGAAACGCCGTTGATGGCGGGGAATGCACAGGCACAGTTGGCGCAATCCGGAGCTGGTTGGGACATCGCCGCGTACGGGAGTATGGCCAGCACCGTCAGGAATATGCAACTGCGGAGTAGGTGCATCATACGGTCTATTACGGATCACCATTCACCCTTAGAGGCAAATGGATCTTATCGTGGGGGTTGTTATGGTTCCATTCCAGTACCGCCTGTTCGTAACGAGCGCGATCAGCGGAGGCATCTCCGGTGACCACGTAAAGCGGCCTACCTGTGGCCGTTGTATGAACAGGCACATCGCGTGGAATATCGGGTGTGCCGGCAAGCAGCCCGATCCCGTAGCGGCCGATGCTTTCACGTAGCTCCCCTTCTGTGACAGTATGGAGCACATCGATCCGCACCAGGGACCGGTCATCGAAATGGTGGAGCACGGATCCATTGGGGTCCACATCCCGGACAGCTTCGATCAAAGATCGCACCGCCACATCATTCAGTGGCCCATTCGCGGCGAAGTGGAACGTGTTCTGTTGCGCATATGTGGAAACAGCCGAAAGGAGCAAGAGGAAAAGGAACGCGTGTGCAGCACGCCCTGTTATTCCTGTTCGAAACCTCCTTGTATAGTCGCTATTCCCGTGATGCAGAGCCATTATTGTTTCACAAAACGTGTAAAGCCTATGTCACCATCCGCCGAAGTCATGATCCGCAATATATAGCTTCCCTGATCCAAATGGGCTATGGAGATCGGCTGTGCGTTCCTGCCTGCCGCACCCAGGAAATTTCCCTCCGAGACGCGGCGGCCACTCATGTCGACCATGTCCCACGATACCATTTCCTCAGTATCCAACACCATGTTCAACCAGATCTGGTCCTTTGCAGGATTGGGATGCACTTCCAGCGTTTTCGCTGGTGTGCGCAGAACGGCCACCGCATTGGAGGAGACCATCATTCCAGTGGCGTCCACTTGTTGTACACGGTAATAGGAAAGGCCGTCCAATGGCCGTTGGTCAATGAACTGGTATTCCCGCAGGGAAGTAGAGATGCCTGCGGCGGTAACTCTGCCTATGGCCTCGAAGGTGATGCCATCCGAAGAACGTTCCACATCGAACCAGGCGGAATTGCGTTCCGATGCCGTGCTCCATTCCACAACAACATCACGCTCGCGCGCATGTGCCTGCAGCCCCAGGAATTCCATGGGCAGTTCTATGCAGCCAACGCCTCCGGTGCCCTGCCAGGTAAGCCCGAAGTTGAAGGCCGAGGTGGTCCACTTGTCGACATAAAGCAGATATACTTCTCCCACATTCCCCATGATGTGTTGCGAGAAGGGGGGACCCACCGCGTTCACACTTGTGGGCAACGCCCCATTCACCTGCAGGCCGGTGGCGCCAGGAGTGCCGGACCAGTTGCAGCGCAGCGGTTGCTGTGATGGGGGACACACGTTGTAGTGCGATGTGCCGGGGGGATAAGGACCCCACACGGCGAAATCCCAATCGGAACTGATCGGATTGGGTGTTATGGTGAAGGCGATGGGACCGGCCGTTTCGACAGTGAACGTATACCACAGGCCGGTATGTTCGTTGCCCAAAAGGCAGCCCCGGTTGCTGGCATTCAGTTCCTGGGTGCCGGCCTGCGGTTGCTGGTTCACCTGTGGCACCTGATCGCATAAAGTGACAGCGCCCACACAGTCCGATTGGGGTGCTGGTGGTGGTTCGCAATCCACCGTCTGGATGAATACCCCCCCTTGTTGCGGCGGTGCGGAGCTCGCATATACAGGGTTGTTGAACTGGGTTAGATTATAGGAATTCTGGCTTTGGAAACCACCGGCCGCGGTATAACTCACGGAGATCACCTGGCCGATATTGGCACCGATATTCACCGAAGCGGATGAACCGTTCACGGTGTAATTGGTGCAATTGCCGCCTACACATACGGTGACATAGCTTCCTCCCCAGCCATCAGCGGCGGAATCGAACATGTTCAACGTATAAAAGCAGTCTCCCGGAGGCGGATCGGTGCGGCGCGCGCACAGGCCGAAGGTGCCATCGTTGCCGTTCTGCCGCCATACCCTGACATACAGTGTGGTACCGGCCGGTTGTCCCGTAATGTTGAGCCGGGGCATGTTGTTACTTGCGGTACCCTGCTGGCTGTTAATGGTAGCGCAGTTGGTACCCGTGATCAGTTGCAGGTTTAGGTTGCCCGTGGCGCACGCGCCAGAAGACACCCGGTACACCGCCATGGCGGCATCAGTAAGGCCGCCGGCCTGTGTATCGAACTCCAATTCACCGTTCGGCGGCACCGTTACAGTGAACCAAACGTCCGCATTGTAGCCACCACCACAAAGCCCAACAGTGTTGGGGTTGGGGGTGAGGGTGGCCACATCATTGGAATATGTGGAGAGTACGCAGCCGTAGTTTAGGTCCAGCGGCAGAGCGCCACAGGGATCATCGTTCACCGGGGCCTGGTTCTCATAGGCGCAGATCTGAGCGGTGCCCATCCATGGTGTTTCGCTCCACAGGCGCACATAGATCGTTTCGCCAGCGGTGAGCGGTGCCAGGGACGTGCTGCTGATCCTGGGCATAGGGTCGCTGGCGCTTTGGTTCTGGTTGCAGCCGATCTGCTGCAATGCCCCATACGGTGGAGTGGAACCACAAACAGTACCTGAAGATACCCGGTACCAGGCCATGGCCATGTTGTTCAAGGAACCATTGATGGTGTTCACTGTGATCCCCGCGGGTGGAACCGGGGTAGGAACTACGAAACTGAACCAGATGTCGTTGGTCGCCGGGCCACCACAACCAGCGGCCACCGGAGGGGCGGTCATGGTGCCCAGCGGCGAAGCATTCTCGTTGGTGAAACTCATCGGCGAGCAGGTGATGCCGAGTGGCAAGGGGATGGCTCCACATGGCTCATCATTCGGTGGTCTAATGGCCTCATAGGCACAGATCTGGAACGATCCGTTCTCATTCCCCCCCCGTTCCCAGTAGCGTATGTAGATGGTGGAACCGACCGCAAGCCCGGCGGCGAACGCATCGAAAACGGCGGCTGGTTCCGATGTGGGCCCTGTAAGGCCTACGGTATGGCAGTTCCCCTGCATGGTGAAGGTGCCGGAACAATCGCTTGTGCTGCTGGTATAGATCTGGAAAGCACCAGCGCACACGCCGCCCTCCTGCGTCTGTATGCCGATAAGGCCGGACGCAGGCACGGTGGTGGTGAACCAGACGTCGGCCCCTTGGAACAAGGCACCCGTGCATGTGGGCAGTGTACCCAGTCCGGTGGCCTCGGAAGAAGACATTGTGGCCCCCAGGTTGGTGGATATCGTGAAGTTGCAGTCCTGGCCCGTCATGGGCAGGGGCGTGGGAAAACACACCTCATCGTTCGGAGGGGGTGTGCTGGTGGCGCTGGTAATGGTTATGTCGATGGTGGTGTTCGGAGGGAACGCGGTACCACAGGAGCCATTGAACAAGTAGATCCGATGGTGTGGCGAGGGAGCGCCAATGAGGACCGAAGCCACGGATGGACCATTCGGAGCACCACACCCATCGATATCACAAGCAAGAATACCTACCGTACTGGTAGTGACATACATGATGGTATTGAGTGGAGCTCCACATACTGAAATAGTGTATGTACGGCCAGGTTGAGGGTTGAACCTGAAGTATTTCGGACCTGCTGGCGCAGTGGTCGGATTGAGCTGCAGATTAGGATAGGTGATGGTCTGGTTATCTGGAAATGCGACTGTACTTAAGGTTGTTCCCGACATCCCCGGGATCACGCACGGACAATTGTTGCAGAAATCGCCCTGTTGGGCCTGGAGGGTGCCTACGGTGAGCATGCACATACCCAACAAGAAGCCCTGCAGGAGAACTGTGATATGGCCCATGATTCTCATCGCGCAGGAGGTATGGGTGTGGGCATCGCCTTGTCAGGGTTGGCTTCATTATAGGCCTCCACGGCTTCTTTATACCGCAAGTGATCGCCTTCTGGGTCACCCGTTGGCACATACATCGGCACATCAGGTGCTTCACCATAAAGGTCCTTGAGATCCGGTGTTCCCGGCAGCAGGCTTACTCCCGTTGCGGTGATCAGTTGGCGTAAGCCGGTCTCAGTGATGGTGCCACCATGTTTGATCTGCAGCACCCGCAGATCATCTGATGCGAAAACGGCCGCGTTCGGATGGGCATCGGCCACCGCTTGGATCACCTGTTTCAATTGAGCTTGATCCAAGGTGCTGGCAGGCTGCAGAAAGGTGTGTTGGTGTGATTGTCCCAGAACCGTTCCTGCCGCTAAAGTACTGGCGAACAGGAACGTGAGTGTGGATCTTTGGATCACCGGAGCGGATTTGTAAGCACTAAGTTAAGTGGTGCCTAATATACGGTAGTCTTATCACTGTCACCGTGAGGTGATCTCTACGCCATGGCTGGCACTGGCCGATACATATAGAACGTATATGACCGGCAATGGTTGCCTTGATTGGAGATCTTCTCTCTTCAGGATCAAAGAGTTGGCATCACTCCTTCAGCACTGGCGCTGAAAAGATCCGCTGCCCACCCACGGGCATGAGCTCAAGAAAATAGAGCCCGCTCGACAAATGCCGAATGGGGATCTCCATGGAGTTGGTTCCGGGCACCACTGCATGTTGCTTCTGCACCACCTTGCGGCCGTAGGGATCGCGAAGCAGGAGCATCACCATATCATCCGCATTAAATTGGTGGACCACAGTGATCTGTTCCCTGGCGGGGTTAGGATGCACCGTTGGAGTGGGACCCACCATGACAGAGCGTAGCGGGCCATGGATGCGTGTTCCATCCTCCAGAAGCATATCCAGCCGGTAGATGTTCATGCCAGCAATGGGCCTCTCATCCACCAGCATATACTCCTGGAGCACATGTGCACCGGCTTCGGCCGGGACAGTTGAAATTGGCCGCAGTTCCACATCCGCACCACTCCGGAGGATCTCAAAGTGCCCGGCATCCTGGTCCTGGACGGCCGACCAGTTGAGCAGGACCTCCTCACCCTGTACCACCGCTTCGAAAGAGACGATATCCAGGGGCAACACCGTACAATCGAGCGACGCACCATTGCTGAGCTGCCAGTCAAGGGCGAAGGATTGCCCGGTGGATGAGAAGTTGTCTATGAAAAGGACATAGATCTGCCCGGCGACCACATTTATCGGTGCCACCCAGCCATTGCCGGCAGGCGCCTCGCTCACATCAATGGCCCCATTACCCAACCCGGTGTTATAACTGCCGGTCTGGGAATACGTGGACGTATGGGATGCGTATGAGCAGCGTAATGGCGGTCCCGGTGGCGGGCATGTCACTGAGCTCATTGGTCCCCAAAGGGCGAAATCGTAATCGATGGCCGCAGTGGGAGCAATGGTGAAGCCGATGGTACCCGATGAACTTGGAGAGAAGTAATACCAGGTCCCCTGCCGTTCACCGCTCGATAGACAACCCTGATTGGAACTGTTGAGGTCCACCACGGCCCCCGTGTGCGTACTGTTGTTGTTGAAGCTCTGGCCGCTACAGATGGTCATGCCGCCCACACAATCCTGGGGTGGCGCCGGGGGTGGCACGCAATCCACTGTTTGCAGATACACCAGGCCAGCCTGCGGTGGGGTGCCCGATACGAAGAGCGCACCTGCGCCCTGCATGGTGAGGGAATAGGAATTTTCCCCCTGCCATGGACCGGATGCATTGTAATTGAGTGCGAACGTCTGCCCTATGGTGACCGTGAAGGTGACGGTGTTGGTGGTGCCCGAGACCGTATGGTTCTGCCATGCCCCACCATTGATGCTCACGCTCACGTAGGAGGATCCCCAACCATCACCCCAGGAATCATTCATGGTGAGCACGTATACACATTGGTTCGGCCCGGGTGGTGTGGCGCATTGGATGTTCAGCGGCGCACAAACATTATGGTTCTGGCAATTGTACCGATCCACCAGCACACGCAACTGGCCGGTGAAATTGGCTGTCCATGTCACGGATGATTGCAAACCACACGCATCATCATTGTAGCCCAGTGAACCTCCTCCGGCATTGTTGTAAAGCGTGATCTGCGTATCCCAAGAGGCACCGCAAGTACTGAAAGTGTACGTGTTGCCGGCCACCACGTTCACCAGCGCATATCGCCCACCCTGCACACAACTCACATTCGTGCTACCCGGGCATGTGGGTGTTATTGCACCGCCGGTGATCACTGTGTTGTTGTTCGTGCATTGCGCAATGGCGGCAGCGGCAAGCGCCGATGCCAGCAACGTACCATAGGAACGGAGGTGCAGCGTGATCATCGCTCATGATCCTCTCCGGAGATCTTCTGATAGTGTTCCGGGTTCTGTTCGATCCACTCCTGTTTCGCACGATCATACTGTGCATCCTGCATTGGGCCATTTCCCGCACTGTTGCGCCAGGGAAGGTGATCGCTGGTGGAAGAGATATAGGCGAATTCGTAAGGACCTGCTCCATTGATCAACAGCAGGGCCTCGTCCTTTGGGACTTGGACGCGTGTGCGGAATTTAAGCTGATCGGCTTCCATGGAGATCACAGCGTCCGGATCCATGTCCCGTATGATCACATAGAGCATCTTCTTTGTGTGATCATCGATGGAGGTTTCACCCGATACCACCTGCATATGGTGGAATTGCGGATCTTGCGGAAATACCTCCGATGAAGCGGTGGACCACAGCAGCAGTGAGAGAGAAGCTATTTTCAATTGTTGCATCATCATGGTGCTACCACCAACGTAAATATATGGGATCGAGCTGTCAATTGGTTGGATCTCATGGAATTTTAATCCACATGTGTGTGGGCGATCAATACTTGACCACCCTCCCGGTGCGCATCATTCCAGTATCACTGATCGTTTTAACGAAATAGCTACCCGGGGCCAATTCCTCGATGGATAGATGTATGACCCCGTTCCCAGTTTCCCGTTCCATCTCCCGCACCAGGCGTCCCGTACGATCGAAGAATTGGATGAGCACCATGGCATCATGATCGCCCGCCAGTTCTATGGTCATGCTTTCCTGTGCAGGATTCGGGTGGATGGCCAGCACATTACCCTGCCCAAGATCTCGTACCATCACGATGTCCGAGAGCTTGTGCCCGCCATCCAGGTCCACCTGTTTTAGGCGGTAGAAGGAAACGCCGCGGATGGGATCATGGTCGGTGAATACGTAGCGGCGCTGTTCCACGGATGTTCCAGCGGCCTGTACGTATCCGATGGCATGGAAATGCACACCGTCCACGGATCGTTCGATCAGGAAATGGTCGCTGTAGATCTCACTGGCCGTGGCCCATTCCAGGTCCACTTTTCCACCAGCCGCCTGAGCTGTGAAGTTCATCAGTTCCACCGGCAGGATCATGCAGGTGAGGCTGGCACCATTGGTCAAGGACCACGTCACCGTGAAGCGCTGTCCGTCCTGGCTGAAGTTGTCTATGTAGAGGGTATATCTTCTACCAACTTCGTTCTGCGAGACCACCAACGGTGCTACAAAACCATTGACCTGGTTGTTCCCAGAGCTGTTGTACGCAGGTTCACTGGTATCACTATTGCCCACTGCCAGTCCGGTCAAATAGGTACCCGCGCCAATACTGAAGCCGGAATTGGTGGGACTGGCATAGGAACAACGCAGTGGGGCTTGTGATGGGGGGCAGGTCATCATGTCCATCGGTCCCCAAAGCGCGAAATCATAATCCACTGCCGCAGGCTGCCCCAAGGCGTTCACAGGAGTGATCGTGAATGCGTATGTGCCGGTGGTGGAGGGCGAGAAGAAGTACCAGGTGCCTTGTCTTTCGTTGCTCGCGAGGCAGCCCCGGTTCCCGCTGTTCAGATCTTGTGTGCATCCGATGGATGAAGCGTTGTTGGTGATATTCTGATCGTTGCAGATGGAATGGCCGCCGCTGCAATCCTCCTGTGGACTGGCCCCCACTGGCAACTCCCGTACACAGAGTTCGAAGGTGCCCATGGCGCCATTCCTGCCCCAGAAACGGATGCTGTACAATTGGAATGGCACCAGTGGTGAGCAGCTCCGGTCTATGCGTGGCATATTACCTGTGCCGCTGTTGTCATCGCATTGGATCAACGTGAGCGGCGAGCATGAACCAGCATAAAGCTGCATCACGCCATCCGTTAATGTTCCAGGTTCCACATCGATCACTACCATGCCGCTTTCCGGAGCATAGAAATGGAACCAGATGTCCAACGTGTTCGAGCTGTTGATGGTGCCACCGCAGGTGGGGCTCGGAGTTTCGGTCGAATAGGTGGCGCCCTGGTTGGTGAAGGTCTGTAGATGGCACATCGTATCCACGGGCAGTTCAATGGATACGGTACAATCGTCATTGGCCGGTGGAACATAGATGCAGATGCTTCCAGGCATGGCACTGTTGGAGTTGTGCCTTTGCACCCGGAACATGTAATTCTGCCCAGGCACGGTATTGATCACCACCTGTGCATTGATCCCATTGCCTCCGGAATTCCGGCATTCCACCAATTGCAGGTTGTTGCAGGCACCAGTGAACACATGGAGTATGGAACGGTGGCTGCTCTCAGGATCGAAAGTGACGACGGTGAAGTCCGCAGTGGCCGTGAACCAGCCCCAGGCATCCCGGTCGTTCCCGCTGGAACAACTGTTGGGATTCATGGAAGCCGTGTAACTGCTGAGCACATTGAATGGCTGGAACAGGCACATGTTGTTGTTCACCGGGTACTCGTTGGCCGCATTGAAGCCGCAGGTATTGCTGGATGTTTGTGCATGGGCACAGACCACCAACAGATGCACCAATAGGATCAAAAAGAGGCGCAAACTCATTGTTCCTCGAAGGCGATGAGTTCGTAACCAGCGCTGTTGGCGAGCATCACGAACTGCTCCGCAGAGATGGTCAAGGAAGTGATGAGGAGGAATTGGTAAGTATCCTGATCACGTTCCATGGTCATTTCTACATCCGGGAGCAGATCCGCCAATTCCGAGAAAAGCAGTTTGGGGGCGGCCCCACCTTCCTCGATCTCCACGATCGTGGCAACATAGGTGGTGGGCCCTGCCTGGATCTGGTAGAACCCAGTGAGCAGCGCCACCAGTACCAATGATCGCTTCAAGAGCTGTGGTATTCGCATCGTTCTGGCACCGTTACAAGGTGCTTGGGGCGTTTGAACGAGCGGAAGCGGAAGCTGGTTCCAATGGACCAGCGCTTCTTGCGTGAAAATGAAATGAAAGTGATCCCGACTAGGGCACCGGCATGTACATCGGGGCACCGGGTCCGATGGGCAGCTCCAGTAGCACCCACACCACCAGCAGCATGCTCCAGCCGATCAGGAACACCACCGAGTATGGCAGCATGGTGCTGATCACGGTACCTATCCCCGCCTTCTTGTCGTAACGCTGGATGAAGGCCACGATCAGCGCGAAGTAGCTCATCATCGGGCTGATGATGTTCGTT
>JAEZCB010000170.1 GCA_023412755.1 Bacteroidota bacterium | reverse complement strand
CACCTCACCTGTGTGGCCAATGATCATGGCTTCGAGCAGGTGTTCGCGCGATATGTGCAGGCTTTGGGGCGTGAGGGCGATGTGTTGCTGGCGATCAGCACCAGCGGTAATAGTCCCAATGTGCTGCGGGCGGCCGAGGTGGCCCGGGAGAAGAACATGCATGTGATCGGCCTTACCGGCAAGGATGGAGGCCAATTGGCGGAACTCTGCACCGTGGAAGTAAGGGTGCCGCACCATGGTTATGCAGACCGCATCCAGGAGGTACACATCAAGGTGATCCACGCCTTCATCGATCACATTGAACGCGATCTGGCACTGCCCAGGAGGGTGGAGCATTAGCTTTAGGAGATGCTCGTAAAGGTCTATGGAGCCGCCGTGCATGGCATCAATGCCACGATCGTCACCGCCGAGGTGAATGTGGAACAGGGCGCGTTCTTCTTTCTCGTAGGTCTGCCGGATAGTGCTGTCAAGGAGAGTCAGCAGCGCATGGATGCCGCACTGCGCAACAACAAGCTGTACTTCCCGCGCGGTAAAGGTGTCACCATCAATCTTGCTCCGGCCGACATCCGCAAGGAAGGCACCGCATACGATCTGCCCCTGGCCGTAGGACTTCTGGCCGCCACCGAACAAGTTCCTGAAGGCATGCTCGCCGATCATCTGGTGATGGGCGAGCTTTCGCTGGACGGTGGAGTGCGGCCGATCAAGGGTGCGTTGCCCATCGCCATCGAAGCCAAGGCGAAAGGATTCAAGGGGATCGTACTACCTGCGGCCAATGCCCGCGAGGCGGCGATCGTAGCGGGCCTCACCGTTTACGGCGTGGAACATCTGCAGGATGTGGTGGATCTCATGAAGGGTGGCACCAGGATCCAGCCCACGGTAGTGAACATCGAAGAAGAGTTCGCCAATAGCAGCCGCAGCTATCCGGTGGATATCGCCGATGTGAAAGGGCAGGAGAACATCAAGCGTGCCTTCGAGATCGCAGCGGCCGGCGGACATAACATCATCCTGATCGGCCCTCCGGGCGCAGGCAAGACCATGCTGGCCAAGCGGCTGCCGAGCATACTTCCACCGCTGCACATCGATGAAGCGTTGGAGACCACCAAGATCCACAGTGTGGCCGGCAAGCTGAAAAAGGAGGACAGCCTTATGAGCGTGCGCCCCTACCGCTCCCCACACCATACGATCAGTGATGTGGCGCTTGTCGGGGGTGGATCATTTCCACAGCCGGGAGAGATCAGCCTTGCCCACAACGGTGTTCTCTTTCTCGATGAGTTGCCGGAATTCAAGCGACAGGTGCTGGAGGTGCTGCGCCAACCTTTGGAAGATCGTGTGGTCACCATCAGCCGGGCCAAATTCACGGTGGAATACCCTGCCAGTTTCATGCTCGTGGCTGCCATGAATCCATGTCCATGCGGTTACTACAATCATCCAGAGAAGGATTGTGTATGCGCGCCGGGCGTGGTGCAGAAATACCTGAACAAGATCAGCGGGCCTTTGCTGGACCGCATCGATATCCACATCGAAGTGACCCCGGTGCCTTTCAGTGAGCTAAGCGCGGAACGGGAGACCGAGAAGAGCGTGGATATGCGCGAACGTGTGATCAAGGCGCGAAAGATGCAGCAGGAGCGATACTCCGGAAGGAAGATCCACAGCAATGCCCAGATGGGGAGCAAGGAGTTGCGCGAGATCTGCCGGATCGATGCCGTGGGTAAAGCGTTGCTCGAGAAGGCCATGGAGCGGCTGGGCCTCAGCGCCCGCGCTTACGACCGCATCCTGAAAGTGGCACGGACGATCGCGGACATGTCCGGCAGCACTGACATACGCACCGAGCATCTGGCGGAAGCCATACAATACCGCAGCCTTGACCGAGAAGGTTGGGCGGGATGAATCAGCATGTAATTGCCTGCGACCGCTCCGTGGTGGATGCGCCCAATGAGTGCCCTGGAGCACAACCAAGTGACTTCTACGCTGGCACCTGCGAATAGGCAAGTTGGCTCCCCAGCCACCGTTCCATTTCCTCCACCGGCAAACCCTTCCTCCGCGCCAGATCCTCCACCTGGTCGCGTGTGATGCGCCCCACGCCAAAGTATTTGGCCTTGGGATGTGCGAAGTACCAGCCGCTCACAGCAGCGGCCGGATGCATGGCAAGGCTTTCTGTGAGGGTGATGCCCGTGTGCTTTTCCGCCTCCAGCAACCGGAACAGTTCCGGTTTTTCAGTGTGGTCCGGGCAAGCGGGATAACCGGGCGCAGGACGAATGCCCTGATAGGCCTCCGAGATCAGCTGCTCGTTCTTCAGCCGTTCATCCGCGGCGTAACCCCAGAGTTCGCGGCGCACCTTCTCATGCAGTAATTCAGCGAACGCCTCCGCCAGCCGGTCGGCGATCACCTTGAGCATGATCACACCATAATCATCATGGATGGCCTGCAGACGCTTGATCGGCTCCTCGATACCATGGCCGGTCGTCACCGCGAATCCACCGATATGGTCAATTATGCCGGTCTCCTTAGGTGCTATGAAGTCGGCCAGCGCGATCTGCGGGACCCCCTCTGCTTTCTTTATCTGCTGGCGCAACGTGTGGAACCGACCCAGTACGACCTCGCGTGTCGGATCCTTGTATAGCTCCACATCATCGCCGAGGGCATTGGCCGGCCAGATCGCGGCGACGCCATTCGCCTGCAGCCACTGCCCCTTCACCACATTCTCCAGCATGCGTTGCGCGTCGGCGAAGAGTTGCGATGCCTGTGCACCCACCTTTTCGTCCTCCAGGATCTTCGGATAGCGGCCATGCAGCTCCCATGCCTGGAAGTAGGGCGTCCAATCGATGTACGGTACCAGCTCTTCCAGCGACTGGTTGCGGAAGGTGAAGATACCGGTGCTCTTCGGACCTACGGGTGGTTCTTGAGCCCAATCGATTTGCAGCTTGTTCTCGCGTGCCTTCTCGATGGGCAGATACTCCTTCTTGCTTTCATGGCCCTCGTACTGCTCGCGCACCTTGGCATATTCCGCCTTCATTCTGTCAGCGAAATCCTGTTTGTTCTCTTCACCTAGCAGATCACTCACCACGGGTACGCTGCGGCTGGCATCGATCACATGCACGGTGGAACCGCCATAGTGTGGTGCTATGCGAACTGCGGTGTGGACACGGCTGGTGGTGGCCCCGCCGATCAACAACGGCAACCGTATGCCACGGCGCTCCATCTCCCTTGCCACCTGCACCATTTCATCCAGGGAAGGAGTGATCAATCCGCTGAGACCGATCACATCCACCTTATGCTCCAACGCGGTGTCCAGGATCTTTTCGGTGGGCACCATTACGCCAAGGTCGATCACCTCGATGCCATTGCACGCGAGGATCACGCCTACGATGTTCTTGCCGATATCATGCACATCACCCTTCACCGTGGCGAGTAGGACTTTCCTGGCACCGGTGGCCTGCTGGTCCATGGGCATTGTGGCCTTACGTTCCAGCAGGTATGGCTCCAGATAGGCCACCGCACGTTTCATTACACGCGCGCTTTTCACCACCTGCGGCAGGAACATGCGGCCTGCGCCAAAGAGATCACCTACCACGTTCATGCCGGCCATCAACGGACCTTCGATCACGCGCACGGGATCCTGCAACAGTTGCCGTGCCTCTTCGGTGTCCTGCTCGATGTACTCGGTGATGCCGTGCACCAGCGAGTGCTTCAAGCGTTCCTCCACCGATGCTTCCCGCCACGCGGCCTGCTCCTTGGTCTGTGCCTGGGATCGCCCCTTGAATTGCTCGGCGAAGTCCACCATGCGCTCGGTGGCATCGGGTCTGCGGGCGAAGAGCAGATCCTCCACGTGTTCAAGCAGTTCTTTGGGGATATCGTCGTACAGGTCCACCTGGCCCGCGTTCACGATGCCCATGTCCATACCCTCCTTGATCGCATG
>JAEZCB010000055.1 GCA_023412755.1 Bacteroidota bacterium | reverse complement strand
GCACGGAGTTGCCGGGGCGTGTGCCCCGGCCCAGGCGTTCCGGCACGGCGAATTCCAATTTGATCGGGTCTACCTGTACGAGCCGCGCGAGCACATCGCCCGGCTGCACGAAACTTCCCAGACTCACATTCCGCAACCCCACTTCTCCACTGAAGGGCGCGCGGATGGTGGCGCGTGAGATGCGGGTGCGCAGCAGATCGGCCTCCGCCTCCAGCCCTATGCGGCTGGCTTTTGCTTCGTCCAACTGCTGCTGGCTTATGCCATTCACCGCGAGCAGTTGTTCCCTGCGCCGCTCGTCTTCCAGTGCCAGATGCAGGTTCGCTTCTGCCTGCCTCAACTGCGCCTGCAGATCAGCATGGTCCATGGTAACGAGCACCTGACCGGCGCGCACCTTTCCGCCTTCTTCGAAATTGATGCTGGTGACGCGTCCCGGTAGTTCACTGATCAGCAGCACCTCTTCATTGGCAAGCAGGCTGCCTGTCACTATGATCTCATTATCCAGCGCTGTTGGCTGCAACACCACGGATTGCACCTTCATGGTGGTACCGGCCACCGGCCCACCACCGGCGGTCTTTTCCTCGCCGCTCCCACAAGCCCCAAGTATCGGCACCAGCAATAGCCAGCAGGACCTTTTCATCGCTTCGGTGGATCTCATTTGGGCAACTTCTTGGAGTAACGGATGTTGGTGGGGGCAGGCTCCAAATGAGCGAAGTTTCCGATCACCTTTTCCAGTTGTGACATGAATGCTTTCTTTTCCTTCGCCGAAAGTCCTCCGGTGGCCATCTCATTCACCGCCTTATAGACCCTGCGGATCTCCTTCACCGCTTTACGGGCTTTGGGAAGTGCGAGCAAATGATGTTTCCTGCGATCATTCGGGCAAACCCGCCGTTCCACGTAGCCTTTGGCGCTCAAGTGATCGATGGCACGCACCATGGTCACCTTATCCTGCCTCAGGGCATCGGCCAGTTCCTGCTGGCTCATGGTGCCTCCCGCTTCCTCGATGAGCACCAGCGCATAGAACCAACGATCCAGATCCAGGTGGCGCAGGCGCTGGAGAATGGCGGTATAGTAATGCTGTGCCGCCACAGATAGCCAATACCCGAGGGAGGTGGAGGTGGGGAGTGGTGCCCGGGACATGAATGCTTTTGAAACAGTTACAAATGAAACTATCATTCCCCTGGTATGTTCGATGCGCTCCTGTTAATACCTGTGAAGGTGCCGGACAATGGCCTAACGGGAAGGCAGGATACCTTCGGGCTCCCAATGGCACAGGCACGCATAACAGTGAATGATACGCATGACCGTATCCGGAACGGACATCCGTGGATCTTCGCAACACAGATCTTGAAAATGGAGGGTGATCCTGCTCCCGGGGATGTGGTGCAGGTGCTGGATGCCCGGCGACGGCCGCTCGGGCAGGGTTATGTCAATCCACATTCCATGATCCGCGTTCGGTTGCTTACATGGAACATGGATGAACGCGTGGATCGGAACTTCATGATGCGACGGATCGAACGGGCGTGGCATTTCCGCGAGCGCATGGGGTTGAACGGCAGTTGCCGGGTTGTCTTTGGTGAAGCGGATGGGCTGCCGGGCTTGGTGGTGGATCGGTTCCTGGATGAAAAAGGCCTGTCTGTTCTGGCCGTACAATTCCTCACGCTCGGCATGGAACGGTGGAGGGAAGTGGTGCTGGATGCGTTGCATCAAACCCTTTCACCGGACGGCATCTACATCAGGAACGATGTTCCGGTGCGTGAAAAAGAAGGGTTGGAGTTGCACAAGGGGCCATGGCGTGGAAATTTCCGTACGGATCTGATCATCGAAGAGAATGGATCGAGGATAGCGGTGGATATAGCCGGGGGGCAGAAGACCGGCCATTTCCTTGATCAGGTGAGGAACCATGCGGCCATGGCTGCCATTTCCAGGAACGCCCGGGTGTTGGATTGTTTCACCCATACGGGTGGATTCGCGTTGCATGCTGCCCGGTACGGGGCAATAGAAGTGGAGGGATTGGACATCAGCCAAGAGGCGGTGGCCCAGGCTACGCGAAATGCAGAACTGAATGATCTGGTGAATTGCCGGTTCTCCGTGGCTAATGTGTTCGATCATCTCACCAAGGCGAGCCGGGAAGGCAGGCAATGGGATGTGATCGTACTGGATCCGCCGGCATTCGCCAAAAGCAAAGGCGCTCTTGAGAATGCCTTTCGCGGTTACAAGGAGATCAACCTGCGGGCCTTGAAATGTCTGCCCAGCGGTGGCTATCTGGTCACATGCTCATGCTCACAGCATATGACTCCAGAATTATTCAGAAAGATGATAGGGGAAGCCTCGCGCGATGCTGGAAGAAGGTTGCGGGAGATCTATTATGGCACACAGCCGCCGGATCATCCCATTCTTTGGGGCGTGCCGGAAACGCACTATTTGAAGTGCCTGATCTTCGAGGTGTGGTAGATCAATTACCAGCCTCGTGGCCGAAGAGGCTCTCAGGCTCATGATCGCGCTTTGGAAGAAGGCAACCAAAAAGTCCTAAAGGACCGAGCAGCAGGCCGAGCAGATACCATGTCATAAGGTCATAACCTCTTTGTCCGGCAAGGAAAGCTGTCACTGGAGCGAACACCAGTGTCCAGAGTATGATCGCGAGGATGAGCATTGGTTAGGGGTGGAAGGCACTGTGAAACTATACCCAAGTGAACGTGAAAACAGCGTGAATTCGACGTGCCCGAGAAAATCGTCGACCAACACGCAAAGGCCTGCTGTTGCTAGGTTATTAACTTCATTATGTGGAAAAAGCGAGCAGTTCGGCGGACATTTCGCTGCTCACCAGTTCGTTGGGCCGGGCACCCATGGTGCGGCTCATGTTGCCGTTCGTACTTGGCCTGGTCGCCGGGGACCAGATGCATGCGCCGATCCTTGTGCTCTTATTCCTTCTTGGGGTAGGGACCCTGGCCGCATATCTGCTGCTCAGGCGAACGATAGAATACAAGGATCGGTGGTGGCGTGGTACGTTGATCACTATTTGGCTGTTCCTCTTTGGTATCACATGGGCAACGATCCATTCCACACAGGTCCATCCGCGAAGCATCGCCCTACACGAAGGTGAGGAAGGGCCGTGGCTGGTACGTGTGATCACCATTAATCGGTTGAATGGGACACAGCTGCGCGCTGATGCCCAAGTGGTGGCATTGCATAAGGAAGGAGGTTGGCTGCCGCGGCAGGGCACCATCATGCTCACCGCATTGCGGAGTGAAGATGGTTCCACACCAAGGATCGGCGACAGGCTCTTTGTATCGGCACCATTGAAGCGGATCGCGCGTATCGCGGACCCCGGTGGCTTCGACCGCAGGTTGTGGGCGGCGGCACGCGGGATCGAGTTGGAGCTGTTCGCCACTTCCCGGGATTGGCATCTGGTGGACCATACCACCACCTGGGTGGATCGATTCAGCGCTTTGCGGCGAACGATCGGGGAATGGGTGGATTCCGCCGGATTGGGACCGCGGGAACAGGCATTGGTGAAAGCCCTGGTGCTGGGTCAGCGCGATGAACTCGATGGCGAACAGCGCACCGCCTTCGCGCGTAGCGGCACCATACATGTGCTTGCCGTTTCTGGTATGCATGTTGGTCTGATCTATGTGATCATCAGATCCTTTTTCAGCTGGGCTGGAGGTAATAGGCGGATCCGCATATTGCGATCGCTGTTCGTGCTGTTCGTGCTGTGGATGTATGCAGGTATAACGGGCGCGGCACCAAGTATTCTGCGGGCCACCATCATGTTCAGCCTCATTGCCATGGGAGATATCATTACGCGGCGTACCGAACATGTGAACAGTCTGGCGGCAGCGCTCCTGCTACTGGTGCTCTGGGATCCCTCCATGCTCGGCAATGTCGGTTTCCAGCTTTCATTCCTGGCGGTGCTCGGCATCATCATGTTCTACAAGCCAATCCTGGACCTCTGGACACCCAAGCAGCGGATCATGCGCCACATCTGGTCGCTGGCTGTGGTGTCCATAGCCGCCCAAACGCTCACCACGCCGGTATCGCTCTACTATTTCAATGCTTTCCCGGTATGGTTCCTTCCCGCGAACATCGTTGTAGTGTCCATCGTAGGTATCTCTGTCTGGCTATCGATCGCATTGATCATGCTCCATTGGCTCCCCTGGGTGAATGAATTGCTGGTATGGCTACTCACGATCCTGCTCAAGGTGGTGGCAGCTGTGACCGCGACATTCGCGAGCATGCCGCTTGCCTATCCCGCACTGCGGGTGGATCAGGTCATGATGTTCCTTTTATTCATGACCATTCTGGCGATGGGAGCCTTGTTGATATGGCGCTGGCGTAACACAAAGTGGATCGCGGTCGCATCGATCGTGCTGTTGATCATGGTCTGGGGGTATAATGCCGGATCCATGAACAGGACCGAGGCTTTCATTATTTATGATGAACGCAAAGGCTACCTGGCCAGCATGACAAAAGGAAGGGATATGGTGATGTTGGTAGGGCAGGAGAGGCCCTTGGATGATGCCTACATCCTGCGAAAGACCGAGCAACATGCCAAGGCATGGGGGCTGCGGCGCACACTCCATGTTCCATTAAATTCTTTGAAAGGTGATGGTACTGAAAAGATCGCTCACACGGTGATCGCAGCAGGGCGATGGGCTAGTGATGCCTTCGACGTCCTGTTCCTATCCGATGGATCCCAAGAGGAGGATATCAAGGGTCTTTCCGGCCTTGATGCCGTGATCTTCCACGATATGGAACACATCCCGGATAAACTTCTTGAGGCCGCCGCCGGTGCTTCCGCATGCATCATACTGGCCGGGAAAAATTCCTGGCGTTCACGCGCATACGTGGGCAGGTGGTGTGCGCAGCAGGCTATCCCTTTCCATGATGTCTTTGCTCAGGGTGCATTCATCCTGGAGAAGGAGCACCGCAAGGTCAACCGAGATCGCTCAGCTTGAAAATGTCCTTCACACCATAGCCCTTTTCGGTCTTCTGCACCGTGATGCATTCATGGTGCGCATCATGCTCGAAGAAGAGCACGAAGTCCCGTTGTGATGCGATCTCCAGCATGTCCTTCTTCTCATCGAGGGTAAGCAGCGGGCGGGTATCGTACCCCATCACCCAAGGCAAGGGTAAATGGTGCACGCTCGGGAACAGATCGGCCATGAATACCACCGTCCGCCCCTTGTAATTGATATGCGGGATCATCTGGGCATCGGTATGTCCATTCACCAGGAACACATCGAAGTTTGGAAAGACATTCCGCACATACACGTTCTCTTCATTGCTGCGCCGCCCGATGTCCACGAACCGCAGGTGCCCGCTTTCCTCTATGGGCAGGATGTTCTCGGGTAGGAAAGATGCCTTTTCCCGCGCATTGGGATCAATGGCCCAATTCCAGTGGTACTCGTTGCTCCAATAGGTCGCGTTCGGAAAAGTGAGTGCGTATCCATTACCACTGCGTTGCACGCCGCCACCGCAATGGTCGAAGTGCAGGTGGGTAAGGAACACATCGGTGATGTCCGATGGGTGGAAGCCATGGACCGCCAATGACGACTTCAGCGAAGCCTCTCCGTGAGGTCCATAATAACTGAAGAATTTCGCGTCCTGCTTGTCGCCCATACCATTGTCGATGAGGATGAGGCGTCCTTCATGCTCCACCAGCAGACAGCGCATGGCCCAGGTGCAAAGGTTGTTCTCATCGGCCGGGTGCCGCTTGTTCCACAATGTTTTGGGCACCACACCGAACATGGCTCCACCATCCAGCTTGAAATAGCCTGTTTCTATCGCGTACAGCTTCATGGGTGTGCAAGTTCGCACATATCCTGCTGAAAAGGGTTTGTGCACCATGATGTTCCGGCTGCCCACATGCCATGGTTGATGGCTTCTGGTGAAAGGGGGCGGCAGTTGGAAGCTCCCATTGCCAACTTCGCCCCATGCAGCGTGTACACTTCATCGCTATCGGCGGCAGTGCCATGCACAACCTGGCGATCGCCCTGCACCAGCAGGGATTCGATGTGAGCGGGAGTGATGATGAGATCTTCGAGCCGAGCCGCAGCCGGCTGGAGCGGCTCGGATTACTGCCCGATAGGATGGGATGGGATCCGTTGAGGCTGGACAGTGGACTGGATGCGGTGATCCTCGGAATGCATGCACGTGCGGACAACCCCGAATTGAAGCGTGCGCAGGAACTGGGCCTCCCCATCTTCAGCTATCCGGGTTATTTCCATGAGCGCACGCGCAGGAAAACGCGTGTGGTGATCGGCGGAAGTCACGGCAAGACAACGATCACAAGCATGATCGTACATGTGCTCCGGCATGCCGGGGTGGAATTCGATTATCTCGTTGGAGCGCAGCTCGAAGGCTTCGATTGCATGGTGAGGTTGAGCGAGACCAGCAAAGTGGCGATCATTGAAGGAGACGAATACCTCGCATCCTCGTTGGAGCCGGTGCCCAAATTCCATCTGTACAGACCGGATATCGCGTTGATCAGTGGTATCGCATGGGATCATGTGAATGTTTTCAAGACCTACGAGGATTATGTGCGTCAGTTCGAGATCTTCATCGACCGGATCGAACCGGGTGGCAGGTTGATCTACTGCGCCGAGGATCCAGAGGTGCGCAGGATCGCTGAAGAACCATCCATATCCGTGGATCGGATCCCCTACAAGGTGCCGCCTCACCGTATTAAAGATGGCCGAACGATCCTGGAGACAGGGTCCGGTGATGTGCCGCTGTTGATCTTCGGCAGGCACAACCTGCAGAATCTCGAAGGTGCCCGGCATGTCTGCCACCAGCTTGGCATCGGTGACCGGCAGTTCCACGAGGCCATCGCCAGCTTCACCGGTGCGGCCAGGAGGCTTGAGAAGCTGGCGGAAGTACCTGGCCTTACCGTGTTCAAGGATTTCGCACATTCACCAAGCAAGCTGAAGGCCACCGTGCAGGCAGTGCGCGAACAGTTCCCTGACCGGCAGTTGGTGGCATGCATGGAGTTGCACACCTTCAGCAGTTTGAGTGAAGACTTCCTGGACCATTATCATGGCACCATGGATGCCGCCGATAGCCCGATCGTTTTCTACGATCCGCATGCGGTGCGGTTGAAAAAGCTTCCCCCGATCCCGCCGGAGCGGATCATGAAAGCCTTCGGGCGAGAGGATGTGCGCGTGATCAACGATCCCATCGCGGTATTGGGCGCGGTGCGGGAGGGAAGGAAGCGTGACAGCGTATTGCTGATGATGAGCAGTGGCAATTTCGGTGGCCTGGATCTTCAAGCGTTGAGCGAAGCATTCATCGCCTGAATCTGCTCAGGAACCGGTAATGGATCATCGCGATCAATAGCGCGTTGATGCCACCTGCCAGCAGCAATGCGAAGAAGGTGAGGCTCGCATAGTTGAACGGGGTGAAGAATGCCTCTACACGCGGCCTTACCACATCTTCCGGTGCTCCGGCCGCCACTTCATTCGCTATGATGTCCTCCACCCGCTGTTGGAAATGCCCGGCCTCGAAAGTTTGGTAATGCACCCAGATGAAGATCCCGGTGAGCAATGCATAGAGGGCCGCATTACGGGCACCGATCCGAAGCAATGGGATAAGCCCCACCCCAGGCTCACTATCCACCATGCGCTTGTTTGTGAAGAAGACGATGGTGACGATGGCAAGAAAGTGGACCAGCAGCAGATCGGTGCCTTCTGCCGGTCGTCCCGCCAGATAGAGCGCAACACGGTAAAGCGCTACGGCGATCGCGGCTAGGATGGCTAGGATCATCGCTATGGAAGAGCAGCAGGTCCCTTATCCGTTCATGGAGACCAGGAATTCCTCGTTGCTCTTTGTTCCCTCCATGTGCTTTTTCACGAACTCCATTGCTTCCACGGAATTCATGTCGGCAAGGTGCTTGCGCAGGATCCAGGTGCGTTGCAGCACTTCCTTTCCGTGCAGCAGATCATCACGGCGTGTGCCGCTGGCTTGTATATCTATCGCGGGGAAGATGCGGCGGTTGCTGATCTTGCGATCGAGCTGCAGTTCCATGTTGCCGGTGCCTTTGAATTCCTCAAAGATCACCTCGTCCATCTTGCTGCCGGTATCGATCAAAGCCGTTGCAAGTATGGTCAGGCTTCCGCCATTCTCGATCTTGCGCGCGGCACCAAAGAAGCGCTTCGGCTTGTGCAATGCGTTGGCGTCCACGCCACCGGAAAGGATCTTGCCACTGGCGGGCTGCACGGTGTTGTAAGCGCGAGCCAGGCGGGTGATCGAGTCCAGCAGGATCACCACATCGTGGCCACATTCCACCATGGCCTTGGCCTTCTCGAGAACGATGCCTGCCACCTGCACGTGGCGCGATGCCGGTTCGTCAAAGGTGCTGGCGACCACTTCAGCCTTAACGTTACGCGCCATATCCGTCACTTCCTCGGGCCGTTCATCGATCAACAGCACGATCAGGTACACTTCAGGATGGTTGGCGGCTATCGCGTTGGCCACGTCCTGCAACAGCACTGTCTTGCCGGTCTTGGGCTGTGCCACGATCAATCCGCGCTGGCCCTTGCCGATCGGAGCAAAGAGGTCCAGCACACGCATGCTGATGGTGGTGTTCTTCCCGGCAAGGTTGAACTTCTCGTCCGGGAAGAGCGGTGTCAGGAATTTGAAAGGCACCCTGTCGCGCACCCATTCGGGATCGCGGCCATTGATGCTCTCGATCTTCACCAGCGGGAAGAACTTGTCGCCTTCGCGCGGCGGGCGCACATGACCATGCACCGTGTCACCCACCTTCAGGCCATACTGTTTGATCTGCTGCTGGCTCACATACACATCGTCCGGTGAGGCCAGGTAGTTGTAGTCGCTGCTGCGTAGGAAACCGTATCCATCGGGCATCAGTTCCAGCACACCTTCGGTCTCTACGAAGGCGTCGAAGCTGATCTGTTCGCGCTGCTGGCGCTGCTGGTCCCGGTGCTGGTCCCTTTGCTGATGCTGGTCCCGATTCTGTTGATCCCGGTGCTGCTGGTGTTCCTGCCGGCGCTGGTCCCGGTCGCCGCGTTGATCACGTTCGTTACGCGCGTCCCGATCACTGCGTTGATCCCGGTCTTGACCTTGTCGATCGTTCTGTGGGCCGCGTGCGAATTCGCGTTCCCTGCGCTCTGGCCGCTGCTGGTCCCTTTCCGGGCGGCCGTTGTTCTCGCTGCGCCTTGCCTGCGGGCCACGCTCTTCCCGTCGTTCGTCTCGCCGATGTTCCCTGCGATCATTACCAGAAGCACCGTCCTTTTCTGCGTTCACTTCATTCCCCGCAGGAGCTTCGCCTTCAAGTTCCTCTTCGACCGTCTCTTCTTCCTGATCGTCGCCATCACCCTCATCATCCTGGTCATCATCGCCCTCTGCTTCTTCGCCATCGCTTTGGGCAACGGGTTCAGGATCGGTGATCACCGGCGTCTCATCTTCGGTCGCAAGAGCGGCCATGGTACTATCATCGGTCACTGAAGTGCCTGAAGGTTTGACCCGGTCCGGCCTCAATTCCTGTTCCTCAAGGATCTTGCTGATGAGGTCGTTCTTACGCAGTGTATCGGCCTTCTTCAGATTGAGCCGCTTGGCCAGCTCCTTCAACTCGGAGAGCTTCATGCTGCTCAGCGTGGTCTGATCGTACATGTATGGAAGTGCTGTGGGAGGAAAACCACTTTGGGTAGTGGGGGAGCCTTTGGGCTGATCTTACCTCGAGATAAAAGAATGACGGTTGGACAGGGGCTCGGTGAAGAGGACCGGCCTTGAGGCAGGCCTGCCGGCCAATGGGATCGCGTTGCAATGTTACGGCCTCTGGATCAAAAAGTGTTCCCTATCCGGCCGTTTTTTTTGTTCAAGGCGGTGCGTGCATGGATCACTTCGCGCATCGCCCTAGGCCTTGGCTACTTTTGCGCGTCACCCAGATCAGTTCCACCGCCTTATGATACAACGCAAACAAACGCTCTTTCTTCTGCTGGCCGCTCTGCTGGTATTGGCCACCTGGCTCGCACCCATCGCCACCTATCGTACCAATGCCGAAGTGTATGAGTTGATGACCCATGGCCTCTACACGGCCGATGGCGTGGAGGTGCCGGACGCAGGTCCCCGCATGCCTTTCTCGATCGTACTCTCCGTGTTGGGTGCGGCTCTGTTCGCAGCGATCTTCATGTACGCCAACAGGAAACGCCAGATGAGGTTCGTGCGCGGCACCTACCTGCTTATGCTCGCCATCATCGCGTTCATGTTCATCACGGACAATTCCATACAGAGTTATCTGGGGCCCGATGGGCGTGTGGACCATAGCTACGGACCATCCTTCATCATGCCGGTGATCGCGTTGATCCTCACTTTCATGGCCGATCGCGGGATCAAGGCCGATGAGGACCTTGTGCGCAGTATGGACCGGTTAAGATGATCGCTCTCTGGTGCGCCCATCAATGGTCCACCTATCGGTACCAGCATTGACAGGCATCGCGAGCGTGGCAGCGGTCGCAAGCACGGCCTTGGTGCAATCCATGAGGAAAGTGGGATCGATGGTCTCCACCGTATCCGCAGGCAAATGGTAGTTGGGGTTCCTGTAGTTGCTTCCGTCGGTGAGCATGAGAGCCGGTATGCCGGCATCCCAGAAAGGAGCATGATCGCTGCGGCGTAGATCCGGTGTGGACCTGCCATTTTCAGGCACGATCAACCGCAGCCCCTTCAACTGTGGTACATGCCGTTCCATGGCCCCCATGAAGGTATTGGCAAGGTCTGAAGAGTTCATATTGCCCACCACCGTGAGGAAATCTCCCGTATGCCCGTTCATTTCCAAGTGGGCGGCCACATCCGGGAATAGCAGGTGGAAACCCGGTGGCATGGTCTGGCTACCGGGCTCCAGAGAGCGGTACCCGATCATTTCCAGGTTCAATACACCCTGCACTTTCTCCCAAGCCGGAATGCCATTCTCCACATAGCGGCTGGATCCGACATGGCCCTGCTCCTCGAAGGCGAAGCCAAGGAAGCGCAGGCTGTTCTTGAATTGATATTGTGAAACGATCCGCACCACCTCAAGCATTGCGGCGACCGCGCTGCCATTGTCATCCGCTCCTGGACTGCCTGCTACAGCATCATAGTGTCCATCCACGATATACGAGGTACCGGGTTCGAACGATCCCACAAGCCGGCCGACCACATTCTCACCGATGCTGCCACCATATTCCACCGTTTGCAACGAAGTGCGTAGACCGTGCTGTTGGAAATGGTCATGGATGAGGTCACGCACTTCCCTTAGTCCTCCGGGTGCGGAAATGTGGTGACGCGGGATGGAGATCCTTCTTAAAAGCTCCATCAACCGCTGCTCATCCACCTGCCGCACCATCGCGTTGATGTCCGGCACATGCCCATCATCAGCGATCACTTCAATGGTGATCACCCCGTCGCCAATGGTACCTGAATGATCCCAGGTGATGGCATGGCCCGTGCCGGGTAGGACCTTTTCGCCAATGGCTCCAGAGTGATCCAATGGACCATCGATGAAGGTATCGCCGTCATCCAACGATGCCCGCATTTCCACTCTACAGGCCCTTTGGGAATGCAGATCATAGATCACTGTGATCAGATGATCCACTGCCACAATTTCGGTGATCCTTATCCGCGGAGGGCTGCTGGACATAGAAGGGACGCCTATATCCAAGGATCAGCTGTTGGATCTCGGCATTCGCAGTTGCGCTGCCATCTCGCGCAACTCCTCTTCCGTGAATGGACGTTCCATGTTATTTCACAGATCGCTTGAAGTGGGCAATGGCCTTTGTGGTGAATTCCGAGAGTACCAGCCGACCGCTGAGTGCGGCACGCTCCATCAACAGTTCATCCCAATGTTCAGTGCCCTCCCACATGATCCGTTTCAATTCCGCCATGGCTTCCGGGCTATAGCCTGCCAGTTCGCCGGCATGCGTGGCGATCCTTTCATCCAGTCCCTCAACTGTGGGGAAAGTTTCGGCGAAGATCCCTTGTGCCGCGCACCAGTGAGCATCCCTGCGCGTGGCCGGAGTGGCTGTTAACAGGGTGAAGTTCCCGGTACCGGCCTTCCGTTCCACCGCCGGCCCCACTACGAATGGGCCAATACCAATGGCCAATTCACTCAGCCTTATGGTAGCTTTCTCATGGGCATAGGCTATATCTACCGCGCACGCCAACCCCACACCACCGCCGACCGCATGACCATGGATCCTGCCGATGACGAGGACAGGCACTCTGCGAATGGCGTTTATCACACGGGCAAAGCCGCTGAAGAATTCCCGCCCCCGCTCTTCATCCTCGATCGCCATCAACTCATCAAAACTGGCACCTGCGCAAAAGACCTTATCACCCTCACTTCGCAAAATGATCACGCGGGTGCCAGCATCTTCCCCCGCCGAAGTGATGGCCTCCGCCATACTTGTCAAGATATGTCCAGGGAGACTATTGCTTTTGGGGTGATGGAAGGTGATCGTGGCCACTCCATTCGCATTGGCCAACTTCACAAAGCCGTCGCTGCTGTCACTCATGGGTACTATTCTGCTGGCCGCTAAGCTAAGTCCGGCATTATGGAACGGGATCGGTATGCATCTCTTTGCAGTTGGCTCGGTTTTCCAGACGTTCCCAAGTTTGGAACAAGATCGTTGTGTGGAGGAATTTCCACGCAGTGTGGACAACTCCCTCATGAGCTCCTCTCTTGGATCCCCGTATTCCATGGATCCGTTGGAGAACCGCGGCTGGGCATGGTAATGGTGGCGGGCACGCCCCGCT
>JAEZCB010000276.1 GCA_023412755.1 Bacteroidota bacterium | reverse complement strand
CTCCAGTATCCAGCGCTGATGTTCACTGGAGGATCGTACTTGTTCACCGATCACGGCATCCTTGTGGTACCCGAGGAAGAACACACGCCGGCGCCGCTGTGGCATCCCGTAGTCGGCAGCATTGATGATGCGCCATTCCACCGCATAGCCCAGGTCGGCCAGTGAGGCGAGCATGACCGCGAAGTCGCGACCTCGTTGTTTCGCGGGTGATTTCAGCAGGCGATCCACATTTTCAAGAAAAAGGAATGCTGGTTTCTTCTTTCTCAAGATGCGGTGGATCTCCCACCAGAGCACTCCCTTTTTGCCTGACAGGCCTTCAGCCTGATTCAAGCTCTTGGCCACCGAATAATCCTGGCAGGGAAAGCCACCCACCAGTAGATCATGGTCCGGTATCTCCTTCACATGCACTTTGGAGATATCTTGATTGGAATGCCCTTCCGCTCCGAATCGCGCCACGTAGATGTCCGAGGCTTCCTGTTTCTTTTTTGAAGGCTCCCATTGGTTGCTCCACACCACCTGGTACAGATCCGAAGCCTTTTCCAGGCCCACCCGGAATCCGCCCACTCCGGCAAAGAGTTCGGCCACCTTCAGCTTTTCCATTTCGGCTCGCTAATGGTCCAAAACTATCCGCGCTCTTCCGGGGATCCAGGGGTTACTCCCGCGCATTATCAACACCCGGTATGGGTGAAAGGCGCGGCGGCTCGATCTTAGTGCCGATGACGGATATGGAGTTGGCTCGCGCACTCAAGCGCTTTCGCCGCACGGTGCTGATGCTGGAGACGGAACTACGGCACGGCCGTGTTGATGAGGAACTTGTGAGCGCTGTGGATGCGCATATGGAGGAGGGCCTTGCGGCGGATATGCGCAGTGCTGCCTTGCGGGATCAGGTGGATGCGTTAAGGGAGAGCCTGATCACGCCGCGGCCGGAGTTGCACAGCGATGGCATCCGCGCATGCGAGAAGCTGAATGATGCGATCGAGGCGGTGCTGGCGCGGCTGGTGTAAAGATCAACGATCCTCCACCGGCGCCTGATCCAGGATCCGCTCTCCTTCCGGCATCCCCATCTTAACAACGTCCAGCGTGCGCACCTTCATCGTACGGCCAGACCAGAATTCATCTCGGATGGCACCTGTTGCCGTCACCACATCGCCGACCTCCACGCGGCGGTGACCCTGGGCTTGGGCAGGATCATAGGACATGCCCTGGGTGTCGAGCACCAGACGCCCGTTGGCCTGGTCCATGGTGATCAGGCGGCCATCGATCCCGGTCACACGGCCATGTACCGTTGTGCCGGTACCGGGTTTTTGGCGGAGGGCACCGGCAATATCGTCTCCGATCACTTCCTGGGCTCCACCTTCATTGTGCACCGAAATGGCACTTGCCTTCAAAACCTTCCGTTCGAAAAGGTCGTTGTCCAGCCAGCCATAGACGGTCACTTTCTGATCCTGTTGGAATTGATGCTGGCGTAATGCCTCGCCGCCATAGGCCACCGGGAGGGTTCCGCCATCATATGCCAGGATGAAGCTCCGTGCACCAACGGTCCGGATGGTGCCTTCCAATCCGATCCAGCTGCTACTGCGTGCTTCCGTGGGATCGGTGACCTTGGCCCTTACGGTATCCGTAGCTGTGGTATCCTGCGCGAAGAGCGGAGCTGATGCGAGCAGTATTATGGTGAACAGGTATATGGTCCTCATGGTAGGTGATCTTTCTGTGTCAAAGTTCATGCTTTCAAATTCCATGCTCACCTGCGGATGGCGTAAACCAGCTCATCTTCGGTACGGCCATTCTTGAAGATGGTGCCATGGAACTTGGCTTCAAGGAGGAAACCATTCTTTTCAAGTGCGCGCTGCGAAGGATGGTTGCTGCCGAACGGACGGGCAAAGATCCGTTCGATCTCCGGGAAGTTGTCGAATCCATGATCCACCATGTGACCGATGGCGGCGGTGATGATGCCTCTTCCCCAGAACTTCTTCGCCAGCCAGTAGCCCAATTCCGCATTGCGATGGAAGATATCCTGTTGCGGGAAGATGCCTATGCTTCCCGAAGCCTCACCGTCCACATCGATCGCCAGTACCATCGCCGGCCCGCCATGTTGTGGTATCACGCGGGAAAGGAAGGCCTCGCCTGCTTGGATGGTGAAAGGGTGGGGGAAACTGTCGGTCATCCACCGGGCGATATCGGGGTCGTTGGCGTTCTTCACCAGAATAGGAAGGTCCGATGACCGCCATGGCCGAAGTTCAAAAGCCACCATGAGGCCAAAGATGCGCTATGGGTCGGTAAAGCGCCAGTGGATGGACCAGCGGGCAAGCCAGTAGAGCAGGATCATGCCGGCCCCGATGAGGAACCATACTTTGATGCCCCATTCCCGATCGCGTGACATGGAATAAAGATAACAGGGGGAGAGGTAGGCATGCCCACTCTCTCCCCCTGCATCAACTGCGGTGATCTACTTCTTCAAATTCCGATCCCGCACCTCATAGTTCGGCTTGAACCCAACGTTATCGAAGAAGAACGCCCATTTATCGGCCTGCTCCGCGATGATCATGTGTGTTGGTTTGCCCGCGCCATGCCCTGCATCGGTCTCCACGCGGATCAGCACGGGGTTATCCCCCTTATGGGCGGCCTGCAACGCGCTGATGAATTTGAAGCTATGCGCTGGTACCACACGGTCATCGTGGTCTGCGGTCATCACCATGGTCGCGGGATATTCAACACCTTCCTTGATGTTGTGGAGCGGAGAGTATTTGCGCAGGTAGTTGAATTCCTCCACACTGTTCTCGGCACTGCCATACTCTGGCACCCAACCGAAGCCGGCGGTGAATTTCTGAAAGCGTAGCATGTCCAACACACCCACTGCGGGGAACGCCACTTTGAAAAGTTCCGGCCGCTGGGTCATGACCGCACCCACAAGCAAGCCGCCATTGCTGCCACCTTCCATGGCCAGCTTTTCGCTGCTGGTGTATTTTTCCTTGATCAGGTATTCGCCCGCGGAGATGAAGTCATCGAACACGTTCTGCTTCTTCTCCTTCATGCCCGCCTTATGCCATTCCTCGCCATATTCTCCACCGCCACGCAGATTCGCCAACGCGAATACGCCACCTTGTTCCAACAGGATCATACGGCTGGTGCTGAAGCTGGGGCTGAGGCTGATGTTGAAGCCACCATAGGCATAGAGCAACGCCGGGTTCTGCCCGTTCTTCACCATATCCTTCCGGTGTACGATGAACATGGGTATCCTGGTGCCGTCCTTGCTGGTGTAGAATACCTGTTCCGTGACGAACTGTTCGGGATCGAACTTCAAGTCGGGGCGGAAATAGATCTCGCTTTTACCGGTGGTGATGTCGTAGCGGTAGATGGTTCCTGGATCGGTGAAGGTGGTGAAGCTGTAGAAAGTGACCTTGTCATCCCGTTCGCCACCGAACCCGCCAGCACTGCCCAGGCCGGGAAGTTCCACTTCGCTTTCCCCGGTACCATCCATCTCATACCGGTAGATACGGGTGGTGACATCCTTCAGGTAGTTGGCGAAGAGTTTTCCGCCTGTAACGCTCACGCCCTGCAGCAATTCCTTTTTCGCCGGGATAATGTCCTTCCAATGCTCCTTGCCGGGGTTGGCCGGATCCACCGCCACGAGGCGATAGGTTGGTGCATCCACATCAGTGCGTACGAGCAGTCTGTCGCGTTGCGGATCATACTCCAATATGCTGGTCTTGTTGCTGAAACCCTTCTGCAATGGCACCCATGCGCTCTTTGGGCCGGGAATTCCGCCTTTGCGCAGATCATGGAAGTACTGCTCGAAACCATCCGTGCCGGTGCTGATGTAGAGCGTGGCGAATTCCTCGCCTTCCGTGACGCCCACGCCCATGTAAAGGTTCGGGTTCTCGGTGCTTTCGTACACCAGCACATCCTTCTCCTGCGGATCGCCGATCTTGTGGTAGTAGACCTTTTGCCAGAGGCTCGCCGCGCTCAGTTCCGTCCCTTTGGCCGGGGTGGGGTAGCGGCTATAGAAGAATCCATCCTTGTACCAGCTGGCCCCGCTGAATTTCACCCAGCTCAATTTGTCACTGAGCTTTTTCATTTCCTTCAGGTCCCATACCTCGAATTCCTGCCAATCACTGCCGGCCTTCTGGATCTGCACCACAATGTAACGGTGGTCCGTGCTGTAGCCGCCGAGGCTGATGCTGGTGGTGCCCTTGGGATCGATCGCGTTCGGGTCGATGAAGACCTTGTCCTCTCCATCGATCCCTTTGCGCACATAGATCACGCTCTGGTTCTGCAGGCCGCTGTTCCGATACTGGAAGTAGAGGTCGCCCACTTTGATGGGCGCACTCACCTTCGGGAAGTTGAAGAGTTGTTCGTAGCGCTGCGCGATATCTTTGCGGTACGGGATCCGCTCCAGGTACGCATCGGTAACGGCATTCTGTCTGCGCACCCAATCACCTGTTTCCGCGCTGGTATCATTCTCCAGCCAGCGGTAGGGGTCGGCGATGTAGGTGCCATGCAGGTCATCGCCCACACCTTCTAGTTTCTTGGTCTCTGGATAGGCCATCCTCTGTGGGCCTTGTGCTGCGGCGGTGAAGGCCAGCAGGCAGAAAGCGGGCGCAAAGAAAGTACGGGAATTCATGGTCCGTTGAACACCGCATGTTTGTCGCGGTCCGCGAATTTACCCGATCCCGCGGGAGTGGCCCGCTAATGCGATTTGATGGACGGTTCAGGCACGGCGGCGAACCTGCTTGGGATGCGCCTTCATCACGAACACGGTGCCGGTGCCCTGCTCCAGCTCCATTCGCGCATCCAATTGGTCGCTCAGCGTGTGTATGAGTTCCATGCCCAGACTTCTCGGGTTCTGCCACTGTGTACGGTCCGGAAGACCCACGCCATCATCGCCGATGCGCATGTGTATGCCATGATCATCCGTGGACCGCAGGTGTACGAATATGGTGCCGGCATCACGGCCGCGGAAGGCGTACTTCAGGGAGTTGGAGATTATCTCGTTGATCAGCAGTCCCAGCGGGATCAGCGTGTCCACCCCGAGTGTGGGAATGTCTATCTGGATGTCCAGCCGCAGTCTGGTATCTATCGTATAAGCGTGACAGAGGTCCCGGGTAAGATGGGCTAGGTACGTATTCACATCGATGTTCGCAAGATCCTTGCTCAGGTAGGTCTGTTCGTGCACGAGGGCCATCGCGCTCACGCGATTCACGCATTCATTGAACAGCTCGGTCACTTTGGGATCCTTCACCTGGTCCATCTGGAAGCGGATCAAACTCTTCACGATCTGTAGGTTGTTCTTCACCCGGTGATGGATCTCCTTGATCATCATTTCCTTCTCCTCCTTGCTGAGCATGGTCTCACGCAATTCCTTATTCGTTCGTTCTAGTTCTTTTTTCGCCATATCCAACTGTGACATATGTTGTCTGCTCTGTGCCAGAAGTTTGTTGCTGATACCAGCCAGCCAGGCGAAGATCACGGCCAGCAGGCATGCCGTGATCAGCAGTACCTGGGCGGCCTTCCACCGTTCGTTGATCCGTGCGCTATGTTGGGCGAGTGCGGTATGGACACGTTTCACTTCGCGATCCACTTCCTGCTGTGCGCGTTGCAGATAGATCCGCAACACGGCTTCTTTCGCATGGAGGTCGGCCAGTTGGGATCGATCATGGATGATCTCCTTGTGCAGCGAATCCGCCTTCTGTAATACCGGATCAATGGCAGGCATGGCTCCATGCCGCTCGGCGATCCATGCTGTACGCTTCTTCAAGGCATCAAGCTGTTCGGGCCATTGGTAGTGTTGGGTGCCCAGGTCCGCCTGGTGGGCAGGCAGCAGGGCATGGATATCACCGGCCAGCGCATCGAGCAGCTCCAGGTGCCCAAGGGACCCAGTGATACGTTGCTGGATGCGGTGACTGCTGGAAAGGAGCACCACTCCAGCCACAACGAAGATCAAAGCGAGACCGCCGGCCACCATTGGCCATGGGCGGTGGAAATAACTCAATGGACCACGCATCACGCCTTTGCAACGTGCAGAAGGCGGAAGGGTTACGGGTCAGGGCGTTTCGCCAGCGCGCAAACGGGCATCGAAGGCACGCATCAGCTCCTGCACGCGCTGTGTGGCCAGTTCCTTCACCTCGGTGTACAGCCTTATGGAATTCCCCCTGCTCATGCCCGGAACACGTTGGAGCGGTGCCATGGATCGTGTAAGCAGGCCGAGATGGACACCATTCCTGGGCGCTTTGTAGTTGCCATGGTGGGTGAGCTCTGTTACGGTGGTGCGGCATTCACCGGCCTTCACATTGATGATGATCCGGTATTGGATCACACCCATGGATTCTTCCCGGTTGCTCAACATCTGGGAACGGAAATTCACCCGCGCATTGCCTTCAAGGATGCCATTCTCCCGCTCGCTGCGTAGCAACTGTGCGCCAGGTTCCTGCCCAAAGGTCCAGTTCCATGCGTCCGTGGCCTTATCGAAAAGCTTCACGGAATTGAGGGGAACGCTGATGGAACGGCTGAAGCTGATGGCCGCGGTGGTATCGCTGGACAGCGTTTGGGGGTATGTGGCCGCGGAAAGCACCAGCAGCGGTGACAGGAGCAGGGAACGGAGCACGAGGCGAAAGTTAACGGGCATGTACCTATCGTGGGCGTTTACATTTGCATGATCAACTATACATCAACGTTACATGGATAGATCTATGCGTGGTAGCCACTCCCTCAAAGTGGGAGTGTTCTACGACGGGAGTTATTTCACTCACGTCAGCAACTATTACAACTATGTGCACGCTCACCGCCGCCGCCTCCATATCGGAGGTCTGCATGATTTCATCAAACACATGGTGGCAGAGAAAGAGCATACACAATCGAACTTGTGCCACATCATAGATGCGCACTTCTTTCGTGGGCGTTTCACAGCGCGGGAGGCGAACGAGAAACCCAACCAACTGTATTACGATCGGGTGTTCGATGATGTGCTGATGTACAACAATGTGCAGACGCACTACCTCCCGGTGAAAGACCTGATGGGGCGCAAGCGGGAAAAGGGCATCGATGTGCTGATGGCGCTGGAGACCTATGAGCTGTGCATGCTGAAACGCTACGATATCGTGGCGTTGGTGGCCTCCGATGGCGACCATGTGCCGCTGGTGCGCAAGTTGCATGCGTTGGGCTGCAAGACCATGCTGCTTGGTTGGGATTTCGAATTCACCGATCAGGATAGCGGAGAGTTGCAGACCACCAAGACAAGTACCGATCTGTGGAACGAGGTGAGTTATCCGCTGCAAATGCATGAACTGATCGATGACGGCCTGCGCGATAACGATCCCGTGGTGCGTGAAATGTTCGTGGTGCGCGAGACACCGGTGCTTCGTGATCTCGATGATGCGTCGATCCCGGCACAATCATTCGATCCGGAGGATCGTCGCCGTAGCGAAGTGATGAGCCTGCACAACGGTTATGGTTTCATCCGTTATCCGGACAACAACCTGTTCTTCATCCACGATGATCTGGAGGATTATGAGTTCAGCGAACTCCGTGTTGGCGATCCTGTGGAATTCTCTGTGGCGGTGAACAACAGGGGTCAGCGTGTGGCCAAGCACATCCGGAAGCTGGTCGAGGAGGAATAGGCCGTTCGCTTCAGGCCAGTGGCAGTCTTAAGGAGAAGGTGCAGCCCTGCCCTTCGCCTTCGCTGGCCACGGTAATATCGCCATCCATGGCGCGTGCCCATTGCCGGGTGCGGGACAGGGTACTTCGGCCTTGCGGCTCCCCACCAGTGGTATGGCTGCTTAGCCAGGCATACCGGGTGAATATCCGCTGCAGATCTTCCTGTGTGAGTCCCACGCCATGGTCCACCACGCACAATTCCGCGTATCCATCTTCTTCCTTCAACACCACATCCACGGCGCTTTCCATGGGCGAGAATTTGGAGGCATTGGACAGCAGGGCGGCTACGGACTCTTTGATGTAATGCCTATCCCCGGACACCTTCACCGCTTCATCCAGTTCCAAACGCAGTGGTTGATCCTTCCGCTCGAACCGGAACTTGAGATCCTCCGCGGCCTCCTTGACCACCTCGGCGAGCATGACCGGTTCCCTGCCCATGGCCGGAACCCCTCTTTCCACGCCAAGATCATCCAGCATGGATTCGATCTCCCCCAGGGCCTTGAAGAATTGCTGCTCCCCGAATTCAACTAATTCCTGCTTGTCCATGGCCGGTTCTCCGGACACATGTTTCAAGGCCTGATGAAGTCCGCTGAGCCGGTTCTTCAGATCATGTGCGAAGGTGTGAACCCGCTCCCGTTGTTGATCCGTAAGCTTGCCTCCTGCCATGGCGTTTATTTTTGGCTGCGCACGAAACGCTGAAGCACATCTTCCAGACCATCGGAATTGATCGGCTTGGAAAGATACTCCGCACCCTGCAGGTCTTTGATCGCCTTCACCACCTCGGGCTTTGTGCTGGCCGTGAGGAAGAGAATGGGGATCGGATCGTTCTGGTGGATCTCCTGTGCCAGCTCAAGGCCGGTCTTGTCGCCCTTCAGGTATACGTCCATGATGATCAGATCCGGCCGTTCCTGTTTCAACAGTGCTTCGGCCTCTTCGGAACTTCGCGCGGTACCGATCACGTCGAAACCCATTCGCTCCAGCTGCAGCCGGTAGCCAAAACTAATGATGGTCTCATCTTCGATGATCAGGATCTTTTTCATTGGGTGGAGCGGGCGTAAAGCTAGGTGTTCCGGCGGCGGTGATGATCGGTCACCATGCGTTCGAAATTTTCAATGGTAAGGGCCTTTTCAACATAGCCGATCACGGATCGGAAGGAGAGGGCACGCTCCAGATCGCTGGTGCGATTGCTGGAGGAGAACATGACCACGGACGTTCTCCCATTGGGCAGCAGACCTTCCGACTCCGCTTGGGCAAGCAGCTCGAAACCGTTGATAACAGGCATGTTGATGTCCACGAACATCATGTCCGGCAGAGCACCTTCACGCAGGTATGCGATGGCCTCGGTGGCCGAAGTGAAGCAGGTGAGCTTGCCTTTGAAACCGGCTTTCTTCAACACCAGTTTGGTCACGAAGTTGCAATCGTCCTCATCATCCACCAACAGGATGTGATCCATATTGGCGTCGGGTAAGGATGACGGAAGGCCCATGGCGAGGCATTTCAACGCAGGCTGAAAAGGCTTTGTTACGACCATGGGCAACACTACTCCTTGAACACCAGCCAAACCGCCACCACAAGCAATAGCGCCGCCAGGGCATGGTTCCACCGCAGCACCTCGTTGCGGAACAGTAAGGTGGTAAAGATGACGAAGACCACCAGAGTGATCACTTCCTGCAGCACCTTTAGTTGTACGAGTGTGAAAGGGCCACCTTGTGAAACATGGCCCAGCCTGTTGGCCGGTACCATGAGCATGTACTCGAAGAAGGCGATGCCCCAGCTGATGAGGATGATGCTGAACAGCCCAAGATCACGCCCCCATCCCGACCCTTGGGCACGCAGATGACCGTACCACGCGAAGGTCATGAAGGTGTTGCTCAGGAGGAGCAACACAATGGTGAGTGTTCCTTTCACCGAAGATGGATGGGTGCACAAAAGTCCCGGGGATCCAGGTCGTGCCGATCATGCGATGGAGTTGACTCTCCACCGCACGCTGTTGATGGTTCAGCGGGTTTGGTTCCAGGTACGGTAGGTTCCGGTTATGGGTGGCCTATCCTCCGGCACTTCCCGCAATGGCTCACATTCCCGCAGGGTGGCATGTAATTCATTCGGTAGTGCTTGATAGAGCCTGGTGCCTTCGGTCTTCCACGCCAGCATTTCATCACTCACTTCCTTCACCACTTTGGCAGGATTGCCTACGATCAGACCACGTCGTTCCCACACGGAATCCGCCTTAAGGAAGGAGAGTGCTCCCACGATGCAGCCGTCACCTAGGCGTACGTTGTCCATGATCACCGCGTTCATTCCTATGAGGCAATCCCGGCCGATATGTGCGCCATGTATGATGGCGCCATGCCCGATGTGCGCGTTCTCTTCCAGCGTTACAGTGATACCAGGGAACATGTGGATGGTGCAGTTCTCCTGCACATTGCAACCATCGCCGATGATGATCTCGCCCCAATCACCACGGATGGCCGCGCCGGGACCGATGTATACATCGCGCCCTATGATGACGTTGCCGGTGACCACCGCCTGTGGGTGCACGAAGGCCGATGCGTGCACCACCGGCCTGTACGCTTTGTACTCGTAGATCATTGTGGAAAGGTATGCGGATGTACGCGGGGGTTGTGTTAAGAGAATATTAAGCCTGTGTAAAGGAGAATGATGCATACCTTCCGCTGCCACTGGGCGGATACATTTGGCCCCGCCAAAAGGCGACACATGTCACTGCTGGGACTGCTCAACATCTTCAAGCCTCGGGACCGGATCTTTTTTTACCATTTCGAGGCTTCCGCCGCGAACGTGCTTCGCATGTCCGAGGATCTGATCCGGATCATGGATTCCGAACCCGGCGCCCAGCGCATGGCGATCCTGGAAAGGTTGGAGATCGCCGAACATGCCAACGATGATCTTACACATACCATCTTCACCGATCTGGCGCGCAACTTCATAACCCCTATCGATCGGGAGGACATCCATCACCTTGCCACCAGCCTTGATGATGTGGCCGATTTCATCCTTTCGGCGGGTAAGAACCTGGAATTGTTCTCCATAGGCAAGCCGGATGATACCTGCCGTGAACTGGCGCGCCTGGTGAATGAAGGTTCCGGCATAGTGCAGATGGCGGTCCAGAGCCTGCGGCATCTGCACAAGAGCAACGGACACAACGAGTTCGTCGTGCGCATCCACAGCATGGAGAATGAGGCGGATCGCGTGTTCGATAGTGCCATACAGCAGCTGTTCGCCAATGAAAAGGATCCCATCCAGCTGATCAAGATGCGTGACATATACACCACGTTGGAGATAGCCACCGACAAGTGTGAGGATGTGGCCAATGTGATCGAATCGATCATGCTCAAGTACGCGTGAGCTACTTCGTTCCATTCAACCTGCCCGCATCGATCCTGCCATGACACTGCTTGTGATCATCATCGCGCTGGCGCTGATCTTCGATTACATCAATGGCTTCCATGATGCGGCCAATTCCATCGCCACGATCGTTAGCACCAAGGTGCTCACCCCGGTACAGGCGGTGATCTGGGCGGCGGCCTTCAACTTCGTGGCCTACTTCATCTTCAGCGACCACAATGTGGCCAATACCGTGGCCAAAACGGTGCATGAGGAGTACATCACGCTCCGGGTGGTGCTTGCCGGATTGGTGGCAGCCATCACGTGGAACCTGCTTACCTGGTGGTACGGCATACCCAGCAGCTCTTCGCATACGCTGATCGGTGGCTTCGCGGGGGCGGCCCTAGCAGGCGCCGGTTTTGATGTCGCCAGTGTGAACATGGCCAAGGTGGGCATGATCGCATTGTTCATTTTCCTGGCACCACTCACAGGAATGCTCATCGCCATCTTCATCACCCTGGTCACCATGATCCAGAAGTTGGGCGTACGTCTGTTGATCATCGCCATCACCACAGCGATCACCTCGATCTTCATTTTGGAGAACAACGACCTGCGCATAGCCATGGCCTTATTCTCGGCCATTTTCATGGTGGCGTACATCTGGGACATGACGAGGCAGCCAAGCGCATTGCGCACCGCCAATCTCTACAAGCGGCTGCAGCTTCTGAGTTCCGCCGCCTTCAGCATAGGCCATGGTGGCAATGATGCGCAGAAGGTGATGGGCATAATCATGGTGGCCATGGTGGCCAGTGGCCATGCGGAAGACTTGAGCGAAATGCCAGCCTGGGTGCCCTTGGCCTGCTACACCGCTATTGGCCTGGGCACGCTTAGCGGCGGTTGGAAGATCGTGAAGACCATGGGCACCCGTATAACCAAGGTGACGCCCCTTGAGGGAGTGTGCGCGGAAACCTCAGGTGCCATGACCCTTTACCTCACCGAACAAATGGGCATACCGGTGAGCACCACCCATACCATAACCGGTTCGATCATCGGGGTGGGTGCCACCAAGCGCTTGAGCGCCGTTCGCTGGGGGGTGACCGTCCGGTTGCTCTGGGCGTGGATCCTTACCATACCGGTAAGTGCGGTAATGGCGGCCATCGTTTTCTGGATCCTGGGCATCACCGGCATGGAGTAGCGCCAACGTCTGCCACGATCGATCGTGAGCAATATGCAGCTGTGATGAGTACACGGTGATACGGCGGGGAGTACCTTGGTGCGGCCAAGGTCCAACGCCATGTCGATCATCCTTTCCGATGCCGGTAGCCACAAGCATCTCCTGCCACTGACCTTCACCCGGCCGGTGGGCCAGATAAGGCCGGCCATTCTGCGGATCGCCGAAGGCTGGTATGTGCGGAGCGGCTTCGGCGTGGGCTACCGGACCGAACCTTATCTGGCCACCGCATTCCCACTCATCAGCACCGAAGGCACCGCATACGAAGTGGATGCCGCCCTGTTCCCGACGGATGATCTTGTATCCGCGGTCATGGATCTTCGTGCAGGCCAGGTGTTGACGGCGGGGGGGCGGGCCCTGGCCTTCGTGGTGGAAGGTGAAGCCGTTCCCAATACAATGGACTGGGTGGAGCCGCCGGCGTACATGCGGCAGGTTCCGTTCAATGGTACGGTGATCCGCTATGACAGGCCCTGGCATTTGTTCCAACATGCGGGCCCGGCGATCGCGCATGATCATAAGCTGATGACGGAAGGCCGCCGCAGTGCCAGCCTTGATGCATTGAATACGGTGATCGGTGATCCGGATCTGATCTTTCTGGATGAAGGTGCTGTGGTGGAGGCCAGCATACTCAACACCCGCAATGGCCCGATCTACATAGGCAATGGCGCCGAGGTGATGGAAGGCTGCATGGTACGCGGGCCTTTCGTACTGGGCGATCATGCACAGCTGAAGATGGGAGCCAAGATCTATGGACCTACGGTGATCGGGCCTGGTTGCCGCATCGGTGGTGAAGTGAACAACAGCGTGATCTTCGGCCACAGCAATAAAGCGCACGATGGATTTTTGGGGAACAGCGTCCTGGGTGAGTGGTGCAACCTGGGCGCCGATACCAACAACAGCAACCTGAAGAACACCTACGGCGAAGTGCAGGTGTGGAGCCATGCGGAGGAGCGCTCGGTGGGCTCAGGCCTGCAATTCTGCGGAGCCATAATGGGAGACCATTCGAAGACCGGCATCAACACCATGCTCAATACAGGAACCGTGATCGATGTGGCAGCGAATGTTTTCGGAGCTGGTTTTCCACCCAAACACATTGGCTCGTTCAGTTGGGGGGGCGCTGGCGGAAGCGAAGTGCATGCCTTCGATAAGGCGGTGGCCACGGCCCGCCGGGTGATGCAGCGGCGCGACCTGCCATTGACGGAGCCCGAGGTCGAGATCCTCCGCCATGTGTATGAGCAGGAAGTGGCGCGCCGTAGCGCCGTATCCTGAAACAGCGGTCCACTGACGGGTTGGCAGGAATGACCTGCCCGGCATGATCATTGACGGCGGTGGGCAGGACTGTTGAAAATCGCGCAGTTCCCGTCCCTGCTGGGGAGGTATCTTTGTAGACCTGACATACTGGCCCGATCCGTTGCATGAATGACATCCTGCATACCGACAACCATCTTTTTAGTTCCGATGCCATCGAGAACGAAACGGAACTGATCCCCCTGATAACAGCCGAGGATGAGGAGTTGATGAATGCGGAGACCACTCCCGCTCAACTTCCTATCCTGCCCCTGCGCAACACTGTGCTGTTCCCCGGTGTGGTCATTCCAATAACCGTTGGCCGCGATCGCAGCATACGGCTCATCCAGGACGTCTATCGTGGCGATCGCACGCTGGGCGTGGTGAGTCAGAAGGATGGGCAGATCGAAGAGCCGCGGCCGGAGGACTTGAATCGCGTGGGAACCATCGCCACCATCATCCGCATGCTGCGCATGCCGGACGGCAGCACAACGGCGATCATTCAAGGCAAGAAGCGCTTCGAGATCCTGGAGGTGGTGCGTGTGGATCCCTACTTCACGGCGAACATCAAGGAATTCTCCGAGATCCGTCCCGGCAAGGACGATAAGAACTTCGACGCTCTTGTGGCTTCGCTGAAGGATCTGGCCCTTGAGATCATCAAGCAAAGCCCGCACATTCCCACCGAGGCCCAGTTCGCACTCAAGAATATAGACAGTCCGAGCTTCCTGGTGAACTTCATCAGCAGCAACATGAACGCGGAGGTGGCCGAGAAGCAGAAAATGCTCGAAGTGGCCGATCTGCGGGAGCGGGCGAAGATGCTGCTGGCACACCTTACGCGCGAGCTGCAGATGTTGCAGATGAAGAACGAGATCCAGAACAAGGTCCGTTCCGAGGTGGATCGCCAGCAACGCGAGTATTTCCTGCATCAGCAAATGAAGACCATCCAGGATGAACTGGGTGGAAATCCGATCGAGCAGGAGATCGAGGAAATGCGCCAGAAGGCCGCCGCGAAAAAGTGGAGCAAGGAGATCGCCGAAACCTTCGAGAAGGAACTGAGCAAGCTGCAACGCATGAATCCGGCCGGGGCGGAATTCAGCGTGCAGCACAATTACGTGCAGCTCCTGCTCGAATTGCCCTGGAGCGAATACAGCAAGGATAATTTCGATCTGAAGCGTGCCGAGAAGATCCTGGACCGGGATCATTTCGGCATGGAGAAGGTGAAGGAGCGGATCATTGAACACCTGGCCGTACTCAAGTTGAAGGGTGATATGAAGGCGCCCATCATCTGCTTGTATGGCCCCCCCGGTGTCGGTAAGACATCACTTGGCAAGAGCATGGCCGAGGCACTTGGGCGCAAGTACGTGCGCATGAGCCTGGGTGGCCTGCATGATGAAAGCGAGATCCGCGGGCACCGCAAGACCTATATCGGAGCCATGCCCGGCCGTGTGATCCAGAGCTTGAAGAAAGCCCAGACCAGCAACCCGCTTTTCGTGCTGGACGAGATAGACAAGGTGGGTAAGGACTTCCATGGCGATCCGGCCAGCGCATTGCTGGAGGTGCTGGATCCCGAGCAGAACAGCAACTTCTACGACAATTACGTGGAGATCGAGTATGATCTGAGCCGCGTGATGTTCGTGGCCACCGCCAACAGCCTCAGCACCATTCATCCTGCCTTGCGCGACCGCATGGAGATCATCGAGGTGAATGGCTATACACAGGAAGAGAAGCTGGAGATCGCCAAGCGCCACCTGCTGCCCAAGCAATTCGCGGAGAACGGCATCAAGCCGAAACAGCTGAAGCTTGGTGCTGGCCTCCTGGAGGCGATCATAGAGGATTATACCGACGAAAGTGGCGTGCGTACGCTGGAGAAGCGCATCGCGAAGCTGGTAAGGTACCGGGCCAAGCAGATCGCACTGAAACAACCACATGAACTCACCATCTCCAAGGATGAATTGGTAAGGATCTATGGACCCAGCCACGCCCGGGACAAGTATCAGGGCAATGATGTGGCAGGTGTTGTCACAGGTCTTGCCTGGACACCAACGGGTGGTGACATCCTGTTCATTGAAACAAGCATCACCAAGGGTGAAGGCAAACTCACCCTCACCGGCAACCTCGGTGATGTGATGAAGGAAAGCGCCATGATCGCGCTGGAATACCTGAAGGCGCACAGCAACATCATCGGCCTGGACCCTGATGTGTTCAAGCGGTGGAATGTGCATGTGCACGTGCCGGAAGGTGCCACACCCAAGGATGGGCCTTCGGCCGGTGTCACCATGCTCACCAGTCTTGCCAGTGCGTTCACCCAGCAAAAGGTGCGCAAGTTCGTGGCCATGACCGGCGAGATCACCCTGCGCGGCCGTGTGCTGCCCGTTGGTGGCATCAAGGAGAAGATCCTCGCTGCGAAACGTGCAGGCATCAAGGAGATCATCCTCAGCGCAGACAACCGCAAGGACATCGAGGACATCGATGCACGGTACACCAAGGGTATGCGCTTCACCTACGTTACCGAAATGATCGATGTAGTGCAGCATGCGCTGCTGAAGGAAAAGGTGGCCAATGCGTTGAAGGTGGCGTAAGAGATATCATTCCCAAGGGTGCGGCACTGCCCGCAGAAGCATTTTTTCGCCGGATCCGCGTATGTTCGTGCATGCGATCCATTCTGGTCCCTTTCCTTTTAGTACCGCTTCTGCTGCAAGCCCAGGTGCGAATGCCCACCACCACGCGTGCGGACATGGCATGGATAGAACAGCAGGCCCGCATACATGCCGATGCTGCGGATCTTAACCGGGCCCTGGAAGGCAGCCTGCCCTCGATATATAGGCATGGCCGGTGCATGATCGGTCTTCTGGGGATGGTGGGACCGGACTTTGTTATGGATCCAGCCCATCCACACATCGATTGGGGTGCGCGCAAAGGCGACATCATCTCTTTCCGGATCGATGCCAGGCACATTCTGGAAGTAGAAGGGATCCCGGGGGCATACTACGTGGAACTGGCCGGTAAAGCAGTGCCCACGCTGGACCGCTTGTTGAAGGCGGTGCGTGCGGATAGTGTTCAGCTGGGCATACATCTTCCGCAGCCGTACACCGGTAAGGATGTATTGATCGGTTTCACCGACTGGGGCTTCGATCTTACGCACCCCATGTTCTATGATACCTCCCTAACACAGACCAGAATACGCGCGGCTTGGGACCAATACCGCGATGCGGGGCCATCTCCGAACGGATTTGGGTACGGTACCGAGGCCGCCACAGTGGATGAGTTGCTGGCCATGGGTTCGGATACAGCGAACATCTACAGTTATGCCACCCATGGCACCCACGTTGCCGGCATTGCGGCCGGAAGTGGTGCGGGAACCGCGTATCGCGGAGTGGCCTTCGAGTCCGGGCTGCTCTTTTGCACCATCCTGGTGGACGCCGCTGCGGTGATGGATGCGTTCCTGTGGATGCAACAGATCGCCGAAATGGACCAGAAGCGCCTGGTGATCAACATGAGTTGGGGCCTCTATCATATCGGTACGCTGGATGGCAATTCACTGATCAGCCAGGTCATCGATCAAATGTCCCAGGAAGGTGTGGTGTTCGTGAACTCCGGAGGCAACAATGGCGATGTGGACTTCCACATCAGAAAGCAATTCGCCGGTGACACGATCCGATCGCGCATCCAGTTCTATCCTTATAGCGCACATCCGCACATGTGGGGGCAGAGCATCAGCATGTGGGGGCAGCCGGAGAAGACATTCAGTGCTGGGTTCATGATCATGGACAACCAGAACAACCTATTGATGGAAACGCCATGGTATAATACCGCCACAGCGCCCGTCTATCTGGATTCCGTACTGATCATCGGCGCCGATACGATCCAATTCAACCTCACGGCCGAAGATGCCCACCCACTCAATCAGCGGCCGCATTTCAGGCTACGTGTACGCAACGTACATGGCCAGTACAGTGTAGGGCTCAAGGCTTCCGCCCATGATGGTGTGGTACACTTCTGGAACGTTACCGAATTATCCAATGATGTGGGCAATTGGGGCCAGGCTTTTCAAGCACCGGTACAGGGTTGGACCGCAGGCGATAAAGCATACGGGATAAGTGAACCCGCCTGCACCGAAAGCCTCATCACCGTTGCGGCATACAGCTCTGAATTCTTCTCTTCAAGTGGATTTCCATTGGGCGGGTCCATCGCTCCATTTTCCTCTTTCGGCCCCACGTTGGATGAGCGAATGAAGCCGGACATCGCCGCACCCGGGGTCGGTGTCACATCCGCAGCGAGTTCCTTCACCGACCTGGCCTTCGTTCCCTCGCCCACGATCAGCTTCCAAGGTGGCACGTATGGGTTCACCACTTTCTCCGGCACCAGCATGTCAGCACCAGCGGTGGCCGGTGTGGTGGCTTTGATCCTGGAGGCCGATCCCACACTTACTCCAGCGGAGGTGAAGGCCATCATCCACTCCACCGCCCGCACCGATCAGCACACTGGCCTAATTCCGCCAGGAGGCGATACGCGCTGGGGCCATGGCAAGGTGAACGCCTACCATGCGGTGACCGAGCTGCTGAATATCACTGCGGTCCCGGAGCATGAGGCCCAGGAGATGCTCATACTGCCCATGCCTGTGCGTGATCGATTCATGGTGGTCCAACCCTTCGGTGGCAGCACGCAGCTAACGGTCCAGGATCTTGCCGGGAGGACGATCGCCAGCCGAACGGTCCAGGGTGATCGTATCCATATGGATGCCGGTGCATGGGCCCCCGGTCTGTATGTGTTGCGCCTGCAGCAGGGAGATCGCGTACTCAGCGGGAAATTGGTGAAGGAGTGAGCGCATCTTTGCGCGCCATGCACGCGCGTGATCTTCCTCTTTCCCAGCTAACGTACGAGCTGCCCCAGGAGCGCATCGCACAGCGGCCATTGGAGCAGCGTGATGCGGGCCGGCTGCTGGTGTTTCGGGATGGCCGGATCGTTGATCGTTACTTCCAGGATCTGCCGGATCTGCTTCCCGAGGGATCCATGCTGGTTTTGAACGACACGCGTGTGGTGAATGCGCGATTGTTCCTGCGACGGGCCACCGGGGCAGTAGTGGAGATTCTCTGTCTGGAACCTGGGGGAGGGCGGCCCGTGGAACATGCTTTCGCCGATCGCGGCCGGTCGGCTTGGAATGGCTTCTTCGGAAATGCACGGAAATGGCGCATGAACGAGGAGCTATCCCTGGATGATGCAGGTATCCACCTAAGTGCCATCCGCACCGGGCATCAACAAGTGATGTTCACCTGGGCGCCGAACGATCTATCCTTCGCCGAGGTATTGGAGCGTGTAGGACATGTACCATTGCCACCATACATGGATAGGAGTGATACTCCTGCGGATAAGGTGAGATACAACACGGTATTCGCGCGGCATGAAGGCTCGGTGGCCGCTCCGACCGCAAGCCTGCATTTAACACCGGAGATCCTTCAACGGTGTGCCGGCCGGAACATCCGCATCGCCAAGCTCACTCTGCATGTGGGCGCAAGCACTTTTCTGCCGGTGAAGAGTGATACCATGGCAGGCCATCGGATGCACCAGGAACAGGTGCGGATCCCCCTTCACACACTGGAAGCACTACAAGATCAACTGATCCAGGGCCGGCCGATCATCGCCGTAGGTACCACCGCCTTACGCACACTGGAAAGTCTCTATTGGCATGGTGTGCACATCCTGCAAGGTGCCGCCAAGGATACGGTGGAGGTGGAGCAATGGGAACCGTACGACCAGCCCATGCCGGATGTGGACGGCCGCATAGCATTGCAGGCGATCATCGCGCGAATGCATGGAAAGGAACAGGATCTCTGTTCCGGGGTCACCCGATTGTTGATCGCCCCGGGCTATCGGTTCCAATTCGCTGATGCGTTGGTCACCAATTTCCATCAACCCGGAAGTACTCTGCTGCTGCTGGTGGCCGCATTCATCGGCGATGATTGGCGAATGATCTACGAACATGCCCTGGGGAATGGATACCGGTTCCTGAGCTATGGCGATGGCTCAATTCTATTCCGGAAAGACGCTTCCAAATGACCGTTACGCAATACGCGGAGCCTATCTTCGTTCCCCTCCGCGATGCCACGACTCCTACTCGCACCATTCCTGCTCTTCATGGTGGAAGTGGCCATGGCCCAATTGGGAGGGAACACATCCTTCAGGGTCCTGGACATCTCCAATTCCGCCCGGGTTTCGGCCCTTGGGGGTAACATGATCGCCGTGCAGGATGGTGATCTCAATCTGGGGATCTTCAATCCATCCCTGCTCAATAGTGAGGTAGGCCGGCAGGTGGCTTTAAGCTATCTGCCTTATTTCGAGGGGATCAATATCGGTTATGCCTCGTATGGCCATCATTCGGATAGTCTGGGGATCACCTTCGCGGGAACAGTGCAGTATGTGGATTATGGCAGCTTCATGCGTACGGACGAGACCGGAGTGGAGATGGGCCAGTTCAGTGCCGGGGAATACCTGGTGCAGGTAGGCGCAGGCATGCCCATGGACAGCCTCTTCAGTATAGGGGCGAATGTGAAGTTCATTTCTAGTGTACTCGATACCTATAATTCCACCGCATGGGCCGTGGATCTTGGCGGGGTATTCGAAAAACGATCCATGGGGTTGACGATCGGTGCGGTGCTGAAGAACATCGGCTATCAATCATCGCCATTCACCGATCAGCGGGAAAAGTTGCCTTTTCAGGTGCAGGTGGGCACCACTTACCGGTTCAAGCATGCGC
>JAEZCB010000247.1 GCA_023412755.1 Bacteroidota bacterium | reverse complement strand
CTTCCTAGGCCATTCGTAGATCAGGCTGATCTCGTGGGCCCCGGCGCTGCGCATGGTGAGTTTACTTATGGTGATGTCGTAGCTGTAAGTGACGCGCAACTGGTTCTCTGTGTTGAACCCCACCATGAGTATCAAGGCTTCGCTGTTCCCATAACCCGGCTGGTACGCCTTCAGGATCGGCAGACCACGGTACCAAAGGCCCGCGCTCACCTGCCGGTGGTCCACATAGCCACCCAGATCGAATTGGTCCCATTTGCCCTGGGCCTTATAGTGGGTGGCCAGGGTGATCATGGTCTCGCTCTTGGCGAAGCGGCGGCCATCCAGTGGGGCCTTATAGCCGGTATGTACCGAGGTCCTCATCGGCAACCGGGCCTCGCCATCAAGCATCAGGCTTTGGTTCGGTCTGTTGATGTGGGTGAAGGAGACACCTATCCATAGGCGTTCGCTGTAGAATAGGCCGCCTGTGGCAAGATCCAGGTAGCTGATACCTTCCACCATGTTGGTCTCGATGCTGCGTGCCGCATTATCACGGATCACCTGATCCGCGAACAGGAACCCGCTGGGATCCACGTTCCGCATGGTGTATCCAATACGCAGGCCAGCCCTGGCGGCGTACTTGTAATTCACCCGGGCCTCATAGCTGTAGTTGATCGCCATGGTGGTGAAGGTGAGTCCGTTGGTACCCGCCTTATCACGCAACACATACCCACCCATGCCACAGTTGAGGTGCGCGAAGCGATGGTCGTATGCGAAGGCGTAGGTCTCATACCCTGGTTGCACTCCCGGCCATTGCAAACGGTAGTTGAGGGCTATGCGATCCTGGTGCGTATTTCCGGTAAGAGCGGGATTCAAGTACTGCGGCGAGGCATAGAACTGCGAGAATTGCGGGTCCTGCGCACCTGCCGGGAGGATGAAGACCGCCCCCAGAAAAGCCACAAGGTATTTCAGAATGGATCTCATCTGAGAAGCGTAAGGTCACTGAGTTTTTGGATCTCCCTGCCATCCAGGAAGCGTACCCAGGTCTGCACCACATACACATCCTGCGGACTCAATTGTCCGCGGTAATAGCCATCCCAACCGATCCGGAGGTCGTCACTTTCGAAGATCAATTCGCCCCACCGGTTGAATATCCTCATGCGGAAATCGGACACATCCTTCACGAAGGCGTAGAACACATCGTTGTCCAGCCCGAAGGGATCATAGGTGCCCCCATTCCCATTACCCGTGTTGGGTGTGAATGCGGTGGGCAGAGTGACATCGTACACTGGAGATATCTGCACCATATTGGATGCTGATGCCGTGCAGCCATTGGCATCCTGCACCTGCAGCGTTACAGCATATGATCCCCAGTCCGTGTATTGGTGCTGTGGGTTGATCGCTGAGCTGGTACCGCCATCACCGAAGTTCCACGTATGCGATACGATGTTGCCCGTGCTCTGATCGGTGAAGGCGATCATTGCATTGGCCAGGTCTGTGGACCATGTGGAGGCGGTGAACGCCGCAGTGGGAGGCGTATGCACTATGATCTGGCCGGAGGTGGACGCAGCAGAGCTGCATCCGGCAGGGGTGGTCACCGTAAGGGTAGCGGTGTATGTGCCCGCAGGGTACATCACCACAGGTGCTGGTGCGGAGGAGGTCTGTCCATTGCCAAGGTTCCATTGGTAATTCACATCGCCGAGGTTGAACGATGGGAATTGCACCGTGAGCGGTGCGCAACCTTGTGCGATGATCGGAGGGAGTTGCACGGCCGGTGGTACGTCAACACCCAGGGTCAATGTTTCGATCTGGCTGTCGCCACATGTGTTGGAAAGGATAACCTGCAGTTGTTGGCTGTTCTGGACTGGGAAGGTGAATGGACCTGCGCCTAGAGCAGGTATCCCCGGCCAGCTGATCGTATAACTGCCGGCATAACCACTTACCGTGGCACCCACTGTCACAGTTTCGCCCGCACATACCGTGGTGGCTCCATAGGTGTCGAACTGGGCCAGGGACAGGTCCAGCACGTGTACAGGTTCCATCACTGGAGCGCCGGGGCAGCCCAGGCTGTCCTGCACGGTGACGGTCACGATCTGCGAGGCGGCGAATTCGGCCGTTAGTGAGCTGCCGGTGCCGATCCCGGCCCATGTGATCGTGTGGCCACCATTGCCACCCTGTGCTTCCGCGGAAAGTAGTACTGGTGCATTCACGCAGACCGTGTCCGGAATGTTCGCTTGCAGGGTGATCGGGGAGGGTTGATCAATGGTGAGCGCACCCTCCACCGCACAACCATTGGCATCGGTGATGGTCACATGATGATCGCCGGCAATGAGACCATTGGCTGATGAGGCGGTGGCACCGTTGCTCCATTGGAAGGAGTACGGGGATGTGCCACCGGTCACGGTCGCCATGGCCTGCCCCGTATTACCACCGTGGCAGATCACGTGTGAGACCTGCACTTCCTGCAGCACGAGTGTCTCCGGCTCCGTGATGGTGCCTGTGAAAATGCTGTCACAACCATACTGGTCTGTTACCGTCAGCGTATAGGTGCCTGGAGCCAGATCGCCGGCCGTTGGTGAAGTGCCTCCATGCGCCCATTGATAGGAGAAGGCATTGAGCTGGGGTGTGAATGCGAGTTGACCATTTGCGAGGCCGTTGCAGCTCACATGCTGTGTCACGTTCAACTCCGCTTGCAGGAAGGCATTCGCCAGTGACACGAGCACCGTGTCGGAGGCGGGCGGGCAGGTGGTGTTACCCGTGGTGGTGAGCACCAGTTGCACGGAGCCGTTCATGATCTCCTGCAACGTGGGCCAGTATTGGGCTTGAAGGCCAGCACCTTCCCAGGCACCAGCGCCGCCGTTCCATTGGCCACCTGTGGCGTTCTCAACGGATCCCTGCATCATGATCGGGTAGTCGTTCAGGCAGATCACCATATCACCGCCAGCATCGGCCTGGTTGGGTAGGCCGATCACATCGATTATCACATCGGCGGTAACAGGTGTGCAGTTGTTCGCATCGGATACGGAGACCGTATAGGTGCCCGCCGGAACCTGTATGGACGCCTGGTCCATACCATTGTTCCAGTTGAAGCTGTATGGTGCTGTGCCTCCACCCACTGTCACCGTGGCCTGGCCATCACCGAAGCCGGCGCAATTCTCACTTACGGCATCTATCGAGGCGATCACCAGGGGAGAGGCGGGACCGATCACCGCTTCGTAACTCTCTGTGCACCCATACTGATCGGTTACCACCAAGGTGTGCGTGCCGGCACTCAGGCCGGTGGCCATCGCCGTTGTCTGCCCCTGGGCATCGTTCCAAGCATAGCTGAAGCCAGGGAGGGTGGGAGAGAAGACCGCGCTGCCATCGCTGGTATCATGGCAGGTGGCATCGGTGCTGGTCACCTGTCCATCCACGAAACTGTTGGGTATCGATAGCACCACAGCATCCTGCGCTGGTGGACAATCATTGTTGCCGGTCGTGGTCAACGTGAGGGTAACACTGCCTGCCGCGATATCCGCCGCGGATGGCACATATTCCATCTGATCGTAGGTGCCATTGAAGGTGCCGGAGCCGCCGCTCCAGGCTCCGCCACTGGCATTGGTGACAATACCATTGAGCATCACCGGCAGCGCGTTCATGCACACTACCTGGTCCGCACCGGCATCCGCCAAATTGGGCAAAGAGGCCGCACCAATGATGGCTTCTCCAGTCGCGGGCGCACACCCGTTCGCATCAGTGATGGATACGTCATAGGTGCCTGCGGCAGCGCTTATGGAGGGGCTCGTGGAGCCATTGCTCCATGCATAGCTGTAGGGTGCGGTGCCACCGGTAACGGTCACTTGTGCTCCACCATCACCGACACCAAGGCAGGTCTCATCCGTGACATCCACTTGCACGATGGAGACTGGATCGGGTGGTCCGATATCGGCGTCAAGGGAAATGCTGCAGCCGTACTGATCGGTCACAGTTAGGGTGTAGGTGCCTGCGGCCAGCCCAGTTGCCGCAGATGTTGTCTGACCCAATGGATCGTTCCATAGATAGGTGAGGTCATCATCAGCAGGGCTGAAACTCGCGGAGCCATCGTTGTTCTCGTAGCAGCTCGCATCCACGGTCGCTATGGCAGCATCGATGAAGCTGTTGGGGAAGCTGATGACGATCTGGTCCGATGCCGGCGGACATCCCTCGTTGCCTACCGTGGTCAGTGTGAGGGTAACATTGCCGGCATCAAGTTCGTTCTGGGTAGGCGTGTATTGTACCTGTGTACCTGTTCCTGTGAAGGCACCTTCGCCACCGCTCCAAACGCCGCTCGGCGCATTGATCACCACGCCTTCAATGGTGAAGGGTTGGAGCGTGGGGCACATGATCATATCACCACCCGCATCGGCTGAATTCAACAGGGCTGCGGATCCGATGGTGACTGTCTGAAAGATCGGTGCGCACCCGTTGGCATCGGTCACCGCCACCAGATATTCACCAGCGGTTTCCACGATGCTGGAGGTGGTGGCACCATTGCTCCATTCAAAACTGTAAGGTGCGGTGCCACCAGTCACCGCCAGTGTCACCGAGCCATCACCAGCGCCTTCGCAGGTCTCATCCTCCACTACGATATCCGCGATCAACAGTGGTTCCGCCGGCCCCACCACCGCCTCCATGGTTATGGTGCATCCATCCGCGTCCGTCACTGTTACCTGGTATGTGCCGGCGCCGAGGTCCGTGGCAACAGGTGTGGTCTGTTGTGCGGGATCGTTCCATGCGTAGGAGAAGGAGGGATCCTGCGGGATCACTTCAGCCGAACCATCTTCCATGGAGTAACAGGTGGCATCGGTGCTCACCACCTGGGCATCCAGGAAATTGTTGGAGAAGTTGATCGTGATCTGATCGGAAACGGGCGGGCAACTGTTGTTGTCCGTGGTGGTCAGCGTCAATATGGTGCTTCCGGCTTGGATCTCCGCGGCTGTCGGCATGTAGCTGATGGAAAGTCCGGTGCCACTGATCTGGCCTTGACCACCACTCCATTGTCCCTGGGTGGCGCCATTCACCTGCCCGATCAACTGCACCGGCAGCTCATCCGCGCAAACAAGCATGTCTCCTCCTGCATCGGCCTCATTGGGCGGAGCACCGGGGCCAATATCGGCCGTGAGCGTGTGTGAGATGCAGCCATTGGAATCCTCGATCACCACATCATAAGTTCCAGGGCCACCATAGATCGTCTGTTCACTACTGCCCGTGCTCCAGGTATAGCTGTATGGAGCGGTCCCTTCTGTTACTACGGCGGTAATGCTTCCATCACCCGCGCCCTCACAGCTTTCATTCTGCACTTGCAATTGACCGTATACACCAGGCAATACCTTCACGGTGTACACATAGGTCTGGAACGCCGGGATCGGACAGGCTCCGTCGTTCACGTTAACAATGAAGGGGAAGAATCCGGAAGTGTTCTCCTGCGCTGTCCAGCAGACCTGGACGGTGATGGGATTGGTGCCAGTGTAGGAGAATGTGGCTCCCGGAAGGTTCTGCTGGATGTTGCTGAATGCAGTAAGCACGTTCGGCAGGTTGGCATCGGAGATCTCCATCTCAAAACAAAAATCACCCGATTCACAAACCTCCACGGATCGCGGTCCTGTCTGCGTGGCCGCACCGGTAATGTTCTGTACGAGGCCCGTGGCCGCATCCGGGGGTATGTTGTCACACGGGTAGGCCACGAATTGCATATCGCGCATCACGGTGCCGATCACCTGGCCTGCGGCATTGTAAGCCGTCACACGTACCACCACCACCCAGTTGCCGGCCATGTTCAGCGTGAAATTGATGAGGCCCGTTACAGGGTCCAGCACCAATCCGGGTATGGGTTCGCCGGGGGTGTATGGTGCCACATAAGGAATGGGGTTGCCACCGGCGCGGCGGGCCACGATCAGATCGTAACTCAAAGAATCGGCTTCGGCATCTATGGCGCCATAGCTGAAGGAAACAGGATAGCCCAGACATACATATGGGATCGCTGTGTTGGTGAAGACCGGCGAATCATTGCAGGGTGCCGTTGCGGTATTGATCACCGCCTCGATGAACATCTCCTGCGTATTCGGGTTCATCAGGTTCACTATCGCGTTGTTCCGGTAGATGTTCGTCCAACGGATGGACCAGGAGTTGCAGGGTTGCAGCGTGGTCACACCTGTATACTCATACTGTTGTATACCTGGCAGCGATCCACCATTGCAGGTGCTGTTCGGCAACTGGATATCGCAGAGTTGGGAGATCTCCTGCCCACCTGGCGTTGTCACCGTAAGGTTCTTGTTGCCACATGGACTGGTGAGCACCAGGTTGTAGGAGGGGTCTACTGGAATGCCCGCGCAATCACGGTATACAACAAGCTTGATCCGGTAGAGGTTGGGACCGATGCATTCCCAGTAGATCTCACCACCGGACATGTGGGTGGCCGAGCCTTTGAGCCCGGCGAACACCAGCAGGAGTAATAGTAGATATCGGACCATGGCTATCGTGTTTAGGGGGGAAACACGTCTCGTTGTACGAGAAGGTCCTGGTATGGTTGCGATCGCAAGTGCCGTAAGCCGCGCACTCCTTGGGCCTCTGTGGAATATGATCGCCCCGCACGGAAGGCCCACTGGGGCCGATGTTGGCCGTTACGGTGCCGGACGGAGCCTGAAGGACGTATGGACACCCAAGGATTGATCGGAGGCAACCACTATATTTGCCGCCCCGCACAAGAGCGGGCCACCTGGAGAGGTGGGTGAGTGGCTGAAACCAGCAGTTTGCTAAACTGCCGTTCGGGGTCAACCTGTACCGGGGGTTCGAATCCCCCCCTCTCCGCCGAAGGGAAGCCGCGGACCTAAAGGGTCGGCGGCTTTTTCATTTGTATGGACCCTGCATTGGCGATCTCGTAAGCCAAGTCCAGCCAATTCACTCAGCAGCGGGGTTTCGCATCCGCGGTATTGAGATCCGATCAGATCGGCCGCCACCGAATGAGAGCGACATTCTCTATGCAGCTCTCTTCCACTATGGCCTTTCGGTGGTCTCAGTGGCGAAACTGTGGTCTTCGGCTTACCCCCCGTACCTTTGCACCCGCAAAAGCCTCGCAAAAAATGGCAAAGGAAGTAGTGATCGTTTCGGCCGTACGTACACCCATTGGCAGTTTCCTTGGTTCGCTCTCCAGCGTGCCCTGCACACAACTTGGCGCCACCGTGATCAAGGAGGCCTTGAACAGGGCCGGGGTGGACCCCAAGCAGGTGGATGAAGTATTTATGGGCTGTGTGTTGCAGGCCAATGCCGGCCAGGCTCCCGCCCGCCAGGCTGCCATTTTCGCAGGGCTGCCCCATACCGTGCCATGCACCACGGTGAATAAGGTGTGCGCTTCCGGCATGAAGTCGATCATTTTGGGTGCACAAAGCATCCTGGCCGGAGATAATGATGTGGTGGTGGCCGGCGGCATGGAGAACATGAGCCAGGTACCATTTTACATGGCCAATGGACGTACCGGACAGAAGCTGGGCGACATGAAGCTGGTGGATGGCATGGTGAAGGACGGCCTTACCGACGTGTACAACAAGTACCACATGGGCAACGCAGCGGAACTCTGTGCCAGGGAGTGCGGCATAAGCAGGGAGGAGCAGGATGCCTTCGCGATCGAAAGCTATAAGCGCAGTGCCGCCGCGTGGAAGGATGGGCGCTTCAAGGAGGAGGTGGTGCCGGTGGCCATACCGCAGCGGAAGGGTGATCCGGTCATGTTCGCCGAAGATGAGGAGTATAAGAATGTACAATTCGATAAGATCCCTTCGTTAAGGCCGGTGTTCGATCCCAATGGTACGGTGACCGCGGCCAATGCCAGCACACTCAACGATGGTGCCTCCGCGGTAGTGATCATGAGCGCGGAGAAAGCGAAAGAGCTTGGTATAAAGCCACTGGCCAGGATCGTGAGTTACGCCGATGCCGCGCAGGCACCGGAATGGTTCACCACGGCTCCCGCCAAGGCATTGCCCATCGCCCTGAAGAAGGCCGGCCTGGAGAAGGGCCAGATCGATCTTTGGGAGCTGAATGAGGCGTTCAGTGTGGTGGGCATCGCCAACAACAAGGAACTCGGATTGGATCCTGCGAAGGCCAATGTGAATGGTGGTTCCGTGTCGCTGGGCCATCCCCTGGGATCATCCGGATCACGCATTGTCGTTACGCTTTTGCATGCGTTGAAGCAGCGTGGAGCCAAGTATGGGGCCGCCGGAATTTGCAACGGCGGTGGCGGCGCAAGTGCCATGGTGATAGAAGCGCTTTGACCGGATATGTGACCACAAGATCTCCAATTGGCCATGAGTTCTGTTATCTGCCCCCTTTCCATTGTGCCGGTGCGGGCCCAGCCCAGCGATAGATCAGAGATGGTATCGCAATGGCTTTTCGGCGAAACGGCCCAGGTACTGGAGAAAGGTGGGAAGTGGAGCCGGCTGGAATTCGATCATGATGGTTATATAGGCTGGGTGGACAACAAGCAGATCCACGCTACCAGCACACCGAACTATGATCCAGACCTGCGTGTGATCGCGGGCGGAGGGAACAGCATTGTGGATGTTGGTGAGCGGCAGGTGGTGCTTCCTTACGGCGCCGTGTTGCCATTCTTTGAGGAAGGCACTATTCTGTGGGATGGCCGGCGTATCCCGGTACAAGCGGTCACCAATCACCGGCCGGAGTTGGAGCGGGCCGATCTCATGGAACTTTACCTGCATCCCTTCATGGGTTCGCCCTACCTCTGGGGCGGTCGCACACCATGGGGTGTGGACTGCAGCGGCCTGGTACAGATGATCTTCATTCTGATGGGCATCTATCTGCCGCGCGATGCTTCAAAACAGGCTGGCGAAGGTGATAGCGTGGACTTGCTGGATCTGTGTGAGCCGGGTGATCTGGTATTCTTTGATAACGAGGAGGGCAGCATCATCCATGTGGGCATTGTGCTTACCCGCGGGGATGATGACCATCTCCGGATAGCCCACAGCAGTGGACGGGTGCGGATAGACAAGCTGGATCAGCAGGGCATTTTCAATGCTGAGGAGAAGCGCTACACACACAAATTGCGCATGGTGCGGCGGGTGTTGTGAGCATTGCCGTCTAGCGTGTTAGGCCGCCATCTGTCGGCATTCTTGGGCACATGCCTCGCAGGCATCGGCACAGCGCTGGCAATGATCATGCTTGTGCTGCCGGCATTCCCGGCCACATGCATCGCAGATCTCCGCGCATAGGCGGCATAATTCGCGCGCGAAACGTTCCGTATGCTCATCGGCCATGGACATGAATTTCACTGCGGTGCGGCAGATCTCGGCACAATAGCGGTCCAACTCAATGCATCGGGCCATCATCTTCACGTCATCCTCATGGAGGCATGCGGTAGCGCAGTGGTCGCATGCCTGGGCGCATTTTTCACAGGCTTCGATACAACGGGAAAATTGTTGATGCATGACGGTCTGTAATAGGTATGGGATGTTGCACGATCATCATGCCATGCGATAATACTTTCTACGGATCGGCGACCTGGGTGCGGCGACCGTGCCCAGTGATGGCTCTGAACAAGAGCGCGCCTTGGTCAGAACAGCTTCGCACGCTTGGTGAGGAACTCCAGCAATACCGGTTCAAAACCGGCATTGATGTCCGCCTCCACCAGGTCGATCCGATACTGGCCGCATTTTAGCTTCAGCCTGTGCCAGCGTTCGGCCATGGATGCGGTGTAGGCCTCGCGGATCTCCGCAGGATGCGCCTTCACTTGTTCACCTGTTTCCACATCCACGAACGTGTACGGCCGATCCTGTAAGCGTAGTTCGAACTCGTGCTTCCTGTCCACAACATGGAAGAGGATGATGTCATGCTTGTTGAAGCGCAGGTGTTGCAACGCATCGAACACCTCGTTCTCACGATCGGCGCTATCGAGCATATCACTCAAGATCACCACCAGGCTACGGCGGTGGGCCCGCCGGGCTATGTCGTTCAAGGCTTCGACCACGCTGGTCTTCTGTCCGCGCGAAGGTGCTTCGGTGGAAAGCAGTGCCTCGAGTTGTTGCATGAGATGGCGCAAATGCACCGAACTGCTTCGTGCCTGTTCCGCGATCTTCACTTCATCGCTGAAAACGGTGAGGCCTGCGGCATCACGCTGCTTGCGCAACAGGTGGATGAACGCCGCAGCGGCGTGTACGGCGAATTCCACCTTGTTGAATTCCTTTTTCTCTGTCGGCGGCGGATAATACATGGAACTGCTCGCATCGATCACAAGCTGGCATCGCAGGTTGGTCTCTTCCTCGTACCGCTTTACGAAGAGTTTATCCGTACGCGCATACAATTTCCAATCGATGTGCCGGGTGCTTTCACCGCTGTTATAGGCCCGGTGTTCCGCGAATTCAACGCTGAAACCGTGGAAAGGACTTTTGTGCAGACCAGCCAGAAAGCCCTCCACCACCTGCCGGGCTTTGAGATCGAGGGCGCTTAACGCCTGGAGGTGCCGTTGATCGATGGGCATGTGATTAGGCTAGTGATGCAATTGAACAACGCCGGCTATCCGCCTGCGGTACGGAACATGGAGAAAAGGCCCTCCGAAGAAGGCCTTTTCCATCCACGCGCATGTCTTCAAGCCAGCTGGCCTTCGAGTTTCTGTGCGAGCTGTGCCTTGGGTACAGCACCCACGCTGCGATCCACCACTTCTCCATTCTTGAAGAAAAGGATGGTGGGGATGTTGCGGATGCCATATTTCATGCTGATCTGAGCATTGTTGTCCACGTTGACCTTGCCGATCACAGCCTTGCCTTCGTATTCCTTGCTCATTTCCTCCACGACCGGGCCTACCATGCGGCAGGGGCCGCACCATTCCGCCCAAAAATCCACCATCACGGGTTTGTCGCTCTTCAGAACGAGTTCTTCGAAGTTGTTGTCGGTGAGTTCTAGTGCCATCGCTATGTAGTGGGGCGGAAATCTCCGCTTCCTTGGTTACTAATGAAGGTGCAAAGTTACACCCCCCACCGGGCAAAGTCTCTGCCATGGAAAATACCTGCCGATATGGCAGCGATCACCAGCCTGCGCTCAGCAGGTCAAGAAGCTGGGGGGCGTTCGCCAATGTCCTGCTATTGGCGGCAACCGTATTTTCAGCTTCACCGAGGTACGTCTTGTCCTTCAGTCGTGAGGGTTCCACAGATGAGCTGCGCACCTTGCCAGTAGCGTTCGCCATGCTCTGATTGGCATTCACATCCTCCTGTGTCATAACATATCCCGAAGCTGGAGCAGAGGTGACCTCAGGCTCATCCACGGCCGATGCCGTGAAGGTGATCGCATCGGCATTGGGTGAATGTTCACCATCAGTCTTTTCCGTAGCGACCGGCTGATCATCGGCCACCTCTCTGGTGGTTGCCATGCCAGCCGGGGGAGGGTTTTGTGGACGCTCGATAGCCGCTACACCGGCCTGTGTGGACCGTTCCTGCGCAGGCGCATCATGCTGCTCCAGCGCGGTATTGTATGGCCCTTCGGAGGAAGAAGTGACGGTGTCCGCCACGGGTGCCTTCACGGGCAACGGTTCTTCGGCCTTTTGCCGGCGTACTTCAGCGAGTTCCTGCTGTGCTGATCCACCCAACGGACCACGGATCAGCAGTATGCCGGCCACGAAAAGCACCAATACCATGGCGATGGCCAGTGCCGGGCGCCAGAGTCCGTTGCCTTCTCCAGGGGTGAAAAGTTGGCCAACACTGTTGAGCCATACCTGCCATTGCGGCCGTTGTTGCGCCCGGAATGTCTGCAGGACATGCTCGCGCACGTGGATATCGGCATCCAGCGGCTCATAGCCGCGCTCATCCTGCTGCACCTGCAACAACAGCGCACGCATCCGTTCATATTCATCGCGGCCGCTCAGATGCCTCAGCACATAAGCCCGCTCCTCTTCCAGCAGTTCATCGAAACCGCGCTCCTGGAGCAGGCTCTCGATATCCTCTGGATCATATTGTTCGCGCCTTTCCATGGGGGCTCATCGCATTTGGGCCGAATTCCTTCAAGCGTTCGGCCAGTTTCTTCAACGTATAGAACAACCTGCTCTTCACGGTTCCTTCGCTACAGCCAAAGGCCGCAGCGATCTCCTTGATGGCCATTTCCTCATGATAGCGCATCACGAAGGTGGCCTTATGGTCCGGATCCAATCTGGAAAGTTCCTCATCCAGCCGGTCACGGAAAAGTTCATGATCCACCGCTGTTCCAGCCTTCGCTTCAACGCGGTCCTCTCCATTGCGCAGGTGCGCCGCGGCATTCTTCACCACGGTCTCATGCCGGTAGGCGTTCTTGCACATGTTATTGGCCACACTGAAGATCCACGTCTGGAATGGCCGTGCTGGATCATATATGGTGGGCTTCTGGGCGATCTTGGTGAATAGGTCCTGCAGCAGATCGCGCGCCCGCTCCCTGTCATGCCAGAGCATGCGATGGAAGTAGTTCAGCAGCCGGCGCTGGTAACGGTCATAGATCGTGGTGAACGCGTTCTCATCACCGCGCACCACCAGCTCCATGAGCCGCTCATCGCCCAGTTTTCCATAGTCCCTGCTGAATAGGCCCATGGCTTAATGGAATAGTCCGGTAGCGTATAACTCCTTCATCGCATTGAGGCGTGTGGCCAGTGCGCGTAGTTCCTGTTCCATCCGCATTGCGCTGCTCTCATCCTGGATGGCCCGGTAGTGCTCCAATAACACGATACCGGGCAGCAGATAGTTCCGGGACAATGGACCTGCCTGGGTGGTCTTGCTCATTTTTCGCCACCGATCCTCCAGTACCGGTATGTTCTCCAACGGAGCAGCACTCACCCGCAGCGCCAGCCCCGTCACATATAGTTCCTCCTTCGGGAAAACGATGCCTTCACGGCCAAGCGCGGGTGAAAGGAAGAAGGGTCTGGCCGTAGCACCGGCAAGGCGGACCAGGAAATCTTCCTGGCCCGGCACTTTGCCCTTCGCCTTGGCCCGTTCCCATAGGCGCTGACGGTAGGCGGGGTCGCCAAGCAAACGCTTGTCCACCACCAGCACATCCTTGCGCCGACCATCCGCGTACTGCATGGTCCACAAGGGGTATGCGTCCATGTCACCTGCGGCTACCAGGATGCCATGTTCATCCACGGAACTGAACAGATCCTCCGCGAATCGCCACAGGCCATCGGCCACACCTCCACGATCACGCATGGCACGGCTCCACTGGGCAAGTTCCGCGGCATTGTTCCTTCTCGCAGCATCGCCAAGCCGGGGACCGATCAATTCCGCACGCGCTGGATCGCGCATGGCGGCCCTGTCCAGATGTTGGAAAGCAGCGGGCGCCGGGTATTCGGCATAATACCAGGCCATGTGGGCTTCAAAAGTGTTCGGGGCCGCGGTTTCTATCCGCTTCGCATAGTCGATCAGCGCATCACGATCGCTGTTGGTAAGGTCGCCTTTGGTGCGGGCCAGCGATGTATTGCGCTCCATACGCATGTGTTGGAATTCCTGATCCACATCCAAGATCTGCCCTTCGGACCTGGCTATGCTGATGCGCTCTTCCTGTTCGACCTCATCCGCGTGTTGTGCCCTTCCGGTGATGCTCCAGCCACCCTGCACGGGTTCCTGCACCAGTGGAGGTGCGGACCGCGGCTCCTGTGGTTGGGAACCTTGCGCACTAATGCCTGCGGCCAACAGCAGGCAGAGGCCCGTGATGAATGTTCTGTCGATCATACTATGCGGCTCTGAACTGCTGTACACCCCTCATAGAAGAAGGTTCGATCATGGTTGGAGTACCTTTGTAAAGTAAGGTATGTTGAGCAAGGAGACCAAAGATCGACTGCGCGAAAGGCTGGACCATGTACATGACTGGCCATCCGTATACATGTTCAAATTCATTCTGGAACCGGATACGGAGCGGCTGGATGCGGTGCTCGCACTGTTCCCACCATCATCGGAAGTGTTGCGTAAGTATTCCACGGGGGGTAAATATCTGAGCATCACCGTTAAGGAGGTCATGATGAGTGCCGATGAGGTGGTGGATCGGTATGATAAGGCATCCGGGATCGAAGGAGTGATCGTTCTATAGCCCAAAGATGTTCCTGGATCCGGACATACTCCGAACGACATTGATCATTACGCTGGCGTTCCTATTGCTGGTGCTGATCGTTTCACGTGTCAGGAGGCGCGTGGTCTCCGCCAGCGTGCCCGCTCCCATGCATGCCGAACTGATCTCCCTGGAGGTGGCCTATCACCCTTCCCGGCTGCACATCCAAGTGCACTTGCCCATTGGACAATCGCTCCGCACCGCCTTGCTGGACCAGCATCACCAGGTGAGGTATAGCTGGCCTGAAGACCGGTTGGAGAAGGGTGATCATGCTATGGAGCGTGCATTGCCACCTTTGGCCGATGGTATCTATTACCTTGAATTGGCAACGCCCACACAACGGACCATTCGTCAGTTCCGTCTTCAGTAACATGAGCGGACCACGGATACTGTTATTGCTCCTTGTCAATTTCGCCGTACTGGCCTGCCAGGCACAGACCCGGCGGGATCTTCCGGATGTTTCCACCACGTTCAAAGGGATGTTGGTGTTGCCGGTGCCGTTGGGCAACCCGCTGTTCGAAGGATACACCGAGACCATCGGCCAGTTGGATGGCGTGCTCCAGGTGCCCATTTGGAACGGGGTAAGCCTGGGTGCCGGGGCACGCATAACATGGTTCGCATTGGATGATCGCGCCCTGGCCAATGTGATCCGGTCCGGGGAGGTGCGCCGGGCTTCTTTCTATGGAAAACTGGCCTATGAGGCTTACACCGGCCCGCGCACCTTCTATGAACTGAGTGGCCGCGCAGGTAGCAGCAATTTCGCTTTTGATTGTGAAAGCTGCATGGATGAACGGCCGAATGTCTTCCACTGGGGGTTGGCCGTGAGCTATTACATCCATGTTTCGGACAATCTCGCCTTCGGTCTCATGCTCGGCTATGAGCGCGATGATCACCGATTCAGTGCGCGGGACCTTGGGCTGGAGAGTTTCCCAGGAAGGAGGGAGCTTAGTGAGAAGAACAAGTTCCAGAACATGGTGATCGGCATGGGTTTCAGCACCCGGTTCAGGCGTTCCGCCGATACTCCGGAATGGTGAGGTCTAGGTGAATGACCTATCCTCGGCCAGGCACACGGCCAGTTCCTTATAGACCTCCAGAAGCATTCCGTGCGAAGGCGTTCTTCCAGCACGGCGAAGTATGCGTGTGGCCAGGCAGCCATGCTCCAGAATGTGACCTATGCATTGGCGGCAATTCTCACTAAGATCGCCATACAACTCCACGAAGAGGTGCTGCCAGAGCTTCATCGCCTGCATTTGTTCCTGTTTCAGCAGGCCGAACATCAGCAGGTGATCACGGTTGGCGATCATGGTGTTACCGGCATCCTTGATCACCTGTAGGAAGATGCCCAGAAGGTCCGTTTCCGGCCATGCACGCTGTACATAGCTGCTCACCCAGCGCCCACTGATGAGCGCTTTGAGCACCACGGTGATGAATTCGGCGATCGCCATGTCCGCGCTCACACATTCCTGGGTATCCACTACACGGATCTGCAGCACGTTCCGCTCGAAGAATGGCACGGCCCCACGGCTGTTCATATGCACATGGTCCAGGATGCTGCTGGGGTCATGTTCCGCCAGCACCTTCACAATGGGTCCATAGATCTCGCGGTAGTAGGTCTCCTGATCATAGATGGGTTCCGGTATCATTGAACCCATGAGATCGGGATGCTCCTCCTGCGCATGCAGATAGGCCTCCATGCGCGAATCCAGGAATCCAGTGAAGCGCCCTTCATGGTAGGGTGAACTCGCGGCCAATGCAGGGATCAACGGCAGCAACAGGCGGACCGCGGCATGCAAACGTGCGAACTCCTCATCATTGGCGAAGGGCAACTCCAGGTTCGCACTGAACACGTTGCTCCAGCTATGCGTTTTCAGGTCGAACAACACATGCCGCAGCTGATGTACTTCCCGCTGCCCATGCTCCCATAGCCGGGTCTCGGTCCTGGGATCCATGAATGGATGGCTACCTGTGGGCAATAGCATGGCACCATGGGCGCGAAGCGTCTTGTTCACCGCCTTGACCTCTTTCCGCAGCTTGCGGCCAAGCCGATCCAGGTTCTTCACCGGTACAGTGGTGCGCAGTTCGAAGATGTGGGTGGCCAATTCACTGTGCCAGCTGATGTCCCCGTGTTCGATGGAGATCTCCACTCCACCCCCCGTGCCTTCCAGGATCCTATCCACAACCGGCCTCACCTCAAGGGATCCACGATCCACGACGACATACTCGAGTTGGATACCAACGGACTCGAAAAGCCTCACCGCTTTCTTTCGCGCATTCATCGCATCTGGGGCGGTGCGGTATGGTTGGCCGCTAATGCTGGTGCCCCCGTTCCATCCCGCTCATGGGATGGAAGATAGTGGCGGCAAAGATCGTTCAAGAATGGCAGGTCAAGACCATTGGGCCGGAAGCACCTTCAACAATGGATGTTGATGGCTCAGGGTATCTCCACGCCAGGTCTCAGGTCCGCGGTCAACAGACCTTCCACCGCATACACCACTTTATCGTCGGGAATATTCACGTAGGTCCATGCACCCACCTTACCAGGTGCGAACGTGGTGCTGCCCATGTACAACGAATGGGTGATGCCATCCGCCTGGATGAAGGAAATGCGGCTCCAGGTGGATGGTGTCAGATCATACCGTTCACCAAGCAGGCCGATCATGCCCATATCCCTTTTCACAGGCAGGAGCTGGAATCGCGCGAGTAACCGGCCAGCTTGTTCCGCAGGAGAAAGATCGAAGGACCGTTCCGTGATACGTTCCCAACCGGCATCGATCCGCAGGAGTTGCACGTTGTTGCGCCTATCGGGAAAGTCCACGAATTCGATCAGAACGATGGTGGTGGTATCGAACGCCATGACATGGGTGCGGGGTTCGACCGAGCCCGTGCGGAAGCCGAACCAGCCTCCGATGCCGAACAGGAGCACCATGGCCACCAAAGCGATCACCAGCCCCTTATGCCTTGCCTGCATCGGTTGTAAATGTAGAAGCGATGGGCGGCTGCTCGTGATCAACGGGTCTGGCGCGCTCGTTCCATGCCCGTTGTCACATCCAGCACCGAGCGTTCGGTGACAGCGAATACCCGGTCCGTGATGGCGGGTTGCATGATGAAAAGCCCGGTATTGGTCCCGAATGCGGGGATCAGTCCCTGCCTTTCACCGAAAAGGAAACAGGGTAGACGCATGCTGCCATGCACCAGGCCCTGCAGCTTCACCCCGGGATGCACATGCCCTGCTATCACATAGGTGCCCGGTCTTTCCGCAGGCTCGTGCATGAAAACGAACGGACCTTCCTCCACCGTGTCCGAATGAACATGGAGGCAGGCCTCCTCATACCAGCGATCCGCAAGTATGTCATGGTTGCCTATCACCAGATGCACCGGGACTTGTTGTGCCCTGCACCACTGGGAGAAAACCTGCCACTGACGGTTGTGGGTGCTATGGAAAAGATCGCCAAGCAGTAGGACCATCGCGGGCCGCAGATCCTGGATCAGTGCATCGAGCCGTGCCAGTGTAACAGCGTCCGATCCCTCCGGCAACGGAATGCCGGCCTTCCTGAAGTGTGCGGCCTTACCCAGGTGAAGGTCGGCGACGATCAGCCATTGCATTCGTGCCCACCACAATGCACGGTGGGGGTGGAGTAGCAGCTGTTCACCAGCGATCTCAACGGTTGCGGGGAGCACGTGGTAAAGGTAACGCACCGATGTGTTCGATCATCAGGGATCGGAACCCATGTCCGGACACAAGAAAGGGCCGTCTCATCCGAGACGGCCCTTTCTCAAGGATCATCCTTTTCTCAATAGTAGATCAGCCTCCGCACCTTGGCCACATGCTTGGCCAGCCGGATCACCTGCTTGGTGTAGCCGAACTCGTTGTCGTACCACGCGTACAGCACCACGTTCTTTCCATCAGGGCTTACGATCGTGGCGTTGCTGTCGAACACGCTGCAGCAGGTATCGCCGATGATGTCGCTGCTCACCAGTTCGGGATCGATCTGGTAGTGGATCTGGTTCACCAGTTCGCCATTCAGGGCGGCGTGGCGGATCATCTCGTTCACTTCTTCCAGCGTCACCTTCTTGTTCAGCGTGAGGTTCATGATGGCCAGTGAACCGTTCGGGGTGGGCACACGCACCGCATTGGCGGTGAGCTTGTCCTTCAGGCTGGGGATCGCCTTGGTCACCGCACTGCCGGCGCCGGTGCTGGTGATCACCATGTTGATGGCGGCACTGCGGCCACGGCGTGGCTTGGGATGATAGTTGTCAAGCAGGTTCTGGTCGTTGGTGTAGGCGTGTACGGTCTCGATGTGTCCCTTTTCGATGCCCACCTTGTCC
>JAEZCB010000193.1 GCA_023412755.1 Bacteroidota bacterium | reverse complement strand
GAAGGTACCCTGGGCACCGTGGCTGTCATCGGTGGCCCCACGGCTTCCGGTAAAACGCGAGCGGCCATTGAACTCGCAAAGCATTTCAACACCGAGGTCATCAATGCTGACAGCCGCCAGTTCTACAAGGCGATGCGGATCGGCACCGCCAGGCCCAGGGAGGAAGAACTCGAAGGTGTGCGGCACCATTTCATCGGCCATCTTGCATTGGAAGAGACGTGGAGTGCCGGGGCGTTCGCGCGTGCGGCCGAACCTGTGCTGCGAAGCATCCTCGGAGCAAATGGCATCGCCATACTCACAGGTGGCAGTGGTCTCTACCTGGATGCCTTGCTGAAAGGCTTGGATCCCTTGCCGGCAACTGATGTGCGATTGCGGGAGAAACTCATCGCCAGGGTACGGGACCACGGATTGCAGGATCTGCTGTTGGAACTGGAAAGACTGGATCCCATCACCCATGCCACCTTGGATCAGCGGAATCCCCATAGAGTGATCCGCGCTTTGGAGATCTGCCTCATTTCCGGCAGACCCGCCAGTACGCAACGTTCCACACCGCGCGATCGTCAGGATGTACGCATCATCCGCCTCCACATGGAATTGCCACGCGAAGTCTTGTATGCGAAGATCGATGCACGGGTGGACCAGATGGTACGCAATGGTCTGGTGGAGGAAGCGCGGGCACTACTGCCCTTTCGGCACCTGAATGCCCTGCGCACCGTTGGCTACCGTGAAATGTTCCCGTATTTCGATGATGAGTACGGCCTGCTCGATGCGATAGAAAAGATCAAACAACACACACGCAACTATGCCAAGCGTCAACTCACCTGGAGCAGGCGGGAGAAGGATGTGATCCGGATCCATCCTTCGGACATCGCGGGCATGATACAACGCATCACCGCCTGATCGGATCAGCGCTTCACCAAACGCTGCTGTGCATGGCCGGTAGCATCGCGTAGCTCAAGCAGGTAAAACCCGTCCGGCAGATGGTGGAGATCCAACTCAAGCCTCGTGGCCGTTGAATGCAATATGCGCGCGGAGATCGCTTCCCGGCCCAATGCGTCAAACAGCCGCACTTCGGCCTGTTGTGAGGCATCCTCCCGTAACAGCATGATCATGCCCTCGGTGGGGTTCGGGTGGATGCTGAATGCGGCGGACGTGCTTTGCTCCTGGATGTCGAGGAGGGTCTGTCCTACGGGTCTGCGCACCTGAAGACGTTCGCCTGGATTGTACTTCGCCACAGGGAACAGCACATTATCATAAGTTGTCCAGAAGTAAGAGGTATCCGAATAACCGGGGCCATCAAAAATGGACCGCCACATCACCACATCGGGGATCACCCCCGCATCATATACCAATGATCCCGTGCCCATGATCACCCAGTTATCGATCTCTCCCTGGGCTCCCTGGCAGTCATACACGTGCTGCACGCCGGAACCCAGGGTCATCGGATAATCCAGGACGAGGAATGGGTCTGGGCAGAACGAAACCAGGTTGGGTTGATCGGTCTCATGCACACCACCCAGCAAGCGCAATTCGAATGGTGAATTGTTGAAGTACTGGAACTCCTTGCTGCCGAAAAGGTCCATCTCCCAAACCACAAGGTTGGCAGACGGGTAATGCGAATGGTAGGGAGAAAGATCCGCCGGTTCGAAATACACCAGCCTGTCAGGCATTGGTTCCAACTCGATCGAAGAAAGATCCCAGACCAGGTTCATTCCCGTATTGGCCAATGGGACCGAAGCACCGTTCAGTTGTTCATTCCCCCGTACCTGGTAGCTGCGTGAGGAATGTGGCGGAACAGCATTCCCGGCCGTATATGGCAGTTGTGCCAACGCTTCGGGAACGATTACCGCAAGCGCTGCGGACAGGATGAAATTGTGCTTGAACATCAGAATGGAATGGAACCAACAAACAAAGCCTATCTACAGACCACCCATCACTGCGGGGACACGCACCGATGAACATGCAGATGTGAACAAAGGCGGGGCCATCTACCATGCTTCGCTCTACACATCAGGTCCCACGCGGCTTCCGCCACCCGCAAAACGACTCGCCATTTGGGGATTTTCCACCCCACACTCCCATCGCTTAGCAGCGGATCATGCAACTTCGCGGCTCCGATGAGCGGCGCTGCACCACCCGGCCTGGGCCTTTTTCGTGTCCTGCTGATCCGCCTCGGTGTATTGGTGGCCCTGTACACCATGCTCAGGATCGCCTTCTGGTGCTACAACGAGAACATCTTCCCGGATCCGCCGCTCTCCGCTTTTTTCGGTGGGGTCCGGTTCGACCTGAGTGCCATAGCATGGACGAATATGCCTTGGATCCTGCTTTTCTTGATCCAACCCAGGCCTTATGGCATCATGCGCTGGATCCAACTTTCGCTCTTCGTTCTCGGGAATGGTGTGGCTCTGTTCTTCCAGTGCATCGATCTGGGCTACTTCGCGTTCACCATGAAGAGGACCACCGCGGATTTCCTCGGATTCCTGTTCGCAGGGGGCGATACGGTGAACCTCGCTCCCGCTTTCCTACGCGATTATTGGCATATCGCCTTGATCTATCTGGCTTGCCTGGTCATTATTGTATGGGTCTATCTTAAGACCGAAGATCAGGGATCCATTGCTCCAGGTAAGGCGATCGGTTGGCGGAATATCCTCGCGCGCGTATCGCTGGCAGGTCTGATCTTCATCGCATCGCGGGGAGGTCTACAACTGATCCCGCTCCAGATCCTGGATGCCGCACGTTATGGAGGACCTTCGGTATTACCAGTGGTGTTGAATACGCCCTTCACCATGCTGGTAACGTTGGGCAAGCCCATATTGCTGGATCGTGTTTACATGCCGCAGGAACAAGCGGCCCGGTTATGGCCGGTGATCCACGAGTCGCGGAAGGAACATGCCGTTGTCTCACCCTCGGATCCGCCACCGAACATCTGCATCATCATACTCGAAAGTTTCTCGGCCGTACACAGTGCAAGACTTACGGGGAATGGTGGACACATGCCCTTCATCGACTCGTTGATGGAACAGAGCTTGAACTTCACCAGGGCTTACGCGAATGGCAGAAGGAGCATAGATGGAGTACCGGCGATCCTTGCGGCGATCCCGGAAATGATGAACGAGGCGTTCATCACCTCGCCTTATGCGGGGATCCCTTTCACCTCGGTGGCCACTGTGCTCGGTGAGGGATACAGCACCAGCTTCTACCATGGCGGCAGAAATGGCACCATGGGTTTCGATGGCTTCACTCGCTCGGCCGGGTTCGATCGCTATGTCGGGCTGAACGAATACCCGTTCCCGGAACGCGATCACGATGGGCATTGGGGTATCCGGGACCGTCCGTTCCTGCGTTTCTGGGCCGATGGACTTTCCAGGGAGCGCGAGCCATTCCTCAGCTGTGTCTTCACCCTGAGTTCACATCATCCTTATGAATTACCTCCTGATGAAGCGTCGCGCTTCGCTGGTGGCACACAGAAGATCCACGCCACCTTGCGTTATACCGATGATGCGTTGAGACAATTCTTCGCTGTTGCCAGCAGCATGCCCTGGTTCGACCGCACCATCTTCGTGATCACCTCGGACCACACGGCTGATATTGATCGTACGGGGCAAAAGAGCGATGCGGCACTGGACTATTGGATCCCGCTCTTCTATTATGCACCCGGGCGCATAGCCCCGGAAACGCGCACGTCCGTGACACAGCAGATCGACATACTGCCCACTCTCATGGACCTGATCGGATACGAAGGGCACTTTTTCAGCTTTGGCCAGCCAGCATTAAGCCAGACCTCACCACATATGGCGGTCATCCACGGCAATGCGATCTACAATGCCTTCGGGTCCGATCACCAGATCCAATTCGATGGTGAAGAGATCATTGGGGTGATCCCCCTGACGCCGCAGGGTGAAAAAGATCCAGCAGCAGCCGCTGAACTGGAGCCATACCTGAAAGCCATGATCCAACAGTTCAACGGACATGTGCGGGAAGGCATTTTAACAACGGAGAGGATCGCCCGATGAAGGTGACGTTGATCATCAACCCCAGATCGGGCAAGCGGCAGGCTGTGACCTTGGTGAAAGCAGCCCAGGTCATGGCCGCGGAATTGGGCCATGAGCTGGAAGTGGCCGCCATAGATCGCCCCGGCCATGGTACCATACTCGCACAAGAGGCCTTATCGTCCGGGCGGGAGCGGATCATAAGCATAGGTGGTGATGGTACTTTGAACGCGATAGCATGCGGATTACTTGGGTCGGGCCTGCCATTGGGGATCGTACCCATGGGATCGGGCAATGGTTATGCGCGATCACTAGGGCTGCCCTTGGATCCACATCAGGCGCTGCGCCACGCATTCACCGGGACCACCCGCTGGATGGATATCTGTTACCTCAATGACATACCGTTCCTGGGTACAGCTGGCATCGGTTTCGATGCACGTGTGGCGGCCCAATTCGACCTGAGCCATTCGCGCGGGCTGTTGGGCTACGCACGGATCATTATCCGGGAGATCATCGGTGCTCCTGCCATGAATGTTTCCCTTACCGTGGATGGACATACCGAACGACACATGGTGCTTATGCTGGTCTTTTGTAACACCCGCGAGTTCGGCAATAAGGCGGTGATCAGTCCCGGGTCCATTCCAAATGATGGCGTGGCCGAGTTGCGGGTGGTGCGGAAACCGGGTCTGCTGCCATTGATGCGTGCATTCGTTCAGATCTACACCGGCCGTGCGGACCGGAGTCCGTACATTACGAACATCCGCTGTACGAAGGCGCGGGTGTGGCAGGAAGGTGTGCTTGCCCATCTGGATGGAGAACCGATGGAGATCGGCCATGATGTCCGTTTCCGGCTTGAACGGGAACAACTTTGTGTAGTGGCCTGACAGCGCTCATCATTGGCCACATGCCTCGTACATTCGCCAACATGTCCCTTAAGCATATACTGTCGCTGTGCGCGATGGTGTCGATCATCATTACCCAGGCACAGGACTCACCGCGTTATGGCCGAGACAAGTTCCGCCAACTTGATCAGGAGCTCCCCTCACCCAATACTTACCGCACCGCCAGTGGAGCACCGGGCCACCAATATTGGCAGCAAAAGGCCGATTACGATATCCAGATCGAATTGGATGATGCGACACAACGCATCAGCGGAAGCCAGACGATCACCTACCACAACCTGAGTCCTGACCGCCTGGAGTACCTGTGGGTACAGCTGGACCAGAACATGCGCGCGAAGGACAGCGACAGCCATAAGATCAGGACCGGTACGCTCCGGGACAGCGTGAGCATCCGCCAGCTTGCGCGCATGCTCGATGTGTTCGATGGTGGCTACCGGATCGAAAGCGTCACGGATGCCAGCGGCCGCCCACTCTCGTACACCATCAACAAGACCATGATGCGGATCGATCTGCCGCGTCCATTGGCGCCGGGTGCATCCTATAGTTTCAAGATGGCGTGGTGGTATCCCGTGCAGGACCGGATGAAGTATGGCGGACGTGCGGGATACGAGTACTTCCCGGAAGATGATAACTACCTCTACGCCATAGCCAAGTTCCACCCCCGCATGGCGCTCTATGCCGACTACGAAGGCTGGCAGAACAAGCAATTCCTCGGGCAGGGTGAATTCACACTCACCTTCGGCGATTTCAAGGTGGCGATAACAGTTCCTGCGGATCATATCGTTACGGCCACTGGCACACTGCAGAACGAGAGTGCCGTGCTCACCGCCGCACAACGGCAGCGCCTAACGAAGGCCCGCACCTCCAAGACCCCCGTGTTCATTGTAACTCCGGATGAAGCGCTTGAAGCTGAGAAGAGCCGCGCCACCAATAAGAAGACATGGATCTTCCATGCGAAGAACGTGCGCGACTTCGCCTTCGCAAGCAGCCGCAAATTCATCTGGGATGCCATGGACCAGCCTGTGGGAAAGCGGAATGTGCTGTGCATGAGCCTGTATCCCAAAGAAGGTAATCCACTATGGGAACGCTACAGCACCAAGGTGGTGGCGCATACTGTGGAAGTATACAGTAAGCACACCATAGACTACCCGTATCCCGTGGCGATCAGCGTGCATACCGACCGCATCGGCATGGAGTATCCAATGATCTCCTTCAATGGTGGAAGACCAGAGCGGGATGGCACCTACAGTGAACGCACCAAGTATGGTATGATCAGCGTGATCATCCATGAGGTGGGCCACAACTTCTTCCCCATGATCATCAACAGCGATGAGCGGCAATGGACCTGGATGGATGAAGGATTGAACACCTTCGTGCAATACCTCGCGGAGCGTGAATGGGATCATGATTATCCCAGCCGCCGCGGCCCCGCAAGGCACATCGTGGATTATATGAAAGGTGAAAAGAGTGGTCTGGAACCGATCATGACCAACAGCGAAAGCATCACCCAATTCGGGAACAATGCCTATGGCAAACCTGCCACCGCATTGAACATCCTGCGTGAGACCATCATGGGCCGCGAGCTCTTCGACCATGCCTTCAAGACGTACAGCGAACGTTGGGAATTCAAGCATCCCACCCCGGCGGACTTTTTCCGCACCATGGAAGATGCCAGCGCGGTGGATCTGGACTGGTTCTGGCGCGGCTGGTTCTATACCATCGATCATGTGGATATCGCGATCACCGATGTTCGTTACCGGCGGATGTCTCCGCTGGACCCTCAGGCCCGGGCGGAACTCATCAGGTCAGAAAAGCGGGCGGTACGCGAGGACATCGGCCATCAGCGGGATCGCGAGGCGGGTGTCGGTACCGTTGTGACGAGGGATCCGGAGACACGCGATTTCTACAACAGCTACGATCCCGATGCGCCCACCCCACGCCTGCAGGAAGCCTATGAAAGGCTGATGGCCACCATGGCGGAAGATGAGCGCGAACTGCTTCAGAAGGATCTCCACTTCTACGAAGTGTCATTCGAGAACATCGGCGGCCTGGTCATGCCACTCATCCTTGAGTGGGAGTTCTCTGATGGTTCCACCGAGATCGAGCGCATACCGGCGGAGATCTGGCGCACGAGCGATGGCGTAAGCAAGGTGTTCGTGAAACAGAAGGAAGTGAAAAGCATACACTTGGATCCCTTCCAGGAGACGGCGGATGTGGAGTTGAACAACAACGTCTGGCCAGCACGCATCATTCCCAGCCGTTTCGATGTGTTCAAGGATCGTGAACGCGAGCCCATGAACCCCATGCGCATGGATCGCGGACGGCAGCAGCAAGCTGATCCACGGCCTTGATCACCGCACCCGGCGAGCATGGTACATGATCGCCCTATCGAAGGGTGACCACAGCGCGGTGCGCACGCCGCTCTTACGCAACCCTTCCGCTGTCCAGGTATTGCTGGTGCGCAGCACGTGGTAATGGCCGTTCGCTTCGTAGAAATTGTCGTCCTCGTAGTAATTCTCACCCGCTATCAATAGCGGGAGTCCTTCATCATCCAACCGGAATCCACTTAAAATATGGGCGATCAGCTCCTGGTATTGTTCGGCGGTCACGCGTATGGGAACATGGTGGGCATCCGGGATGATCCGGCTGTGCAGGTCCACGTGCATGGCCGCCGCACTGGGCCAGAATAGCGCGTGGATGGCCACGCTGGGCGTCAAGTCGTTCCAAGTGGGTGTGTTCAAGTAGAAGCCACGATCTCCCCATCCGAAGGCCGCGTACTGAAATAGCGTGTCCACCGCCTGGAATTGTTCCGGAGGAAAGAGCGTGAACCAATCCATTGCGGGTGTTCGGGTTGGGACCACCAGATCCGCGTGCGTACCGTTGGTGCTCACATAGATCAAGATCCCTTCCGCCGGTTGCCGGTGATCGGCATTCACGGGTATCAGCCCCAGGATCACGGCCATCACGAAGTACATGATCACAATGCAAGGCACCGCCCACAAGCCCCACACCAGCGAACGAATGAACATGCCTTTTCTATCGCCGATCCCCCGCATAGAGATCCAAGTTATCCCGAAAGTCCAATGCTGCCGATCTTTGTGACATGCTGATCCTGCTTGCGGCATTCGCTCTGGCCACTTCCATGTTGCCGCATGAATTCTACATCTCCATTCTCACCGTGGTCCATGATCCGCAGGACAGGCAGTTGCAACTCACCTGGCGCATGACCACCCATGATATCGAACATGTGCTGGAACCCGATGTCCAGGGCCGAAAACTGCATCTGGGCACCGGACTGGAGATCCCGGAGGCCGATACTCTGTTACGCTCTTACATACTCGGGCATGTCGAGATCACCGTGGACGGGCGGCCGGTGCAATTGGAATTCCTTGGCCGTGAGGTGGAGATGGAGGACATGTACTGCTATTTGCTGGTGAACGATGTGCCTGCCTTCCAGACGCTCACCATACAAAGCACACTTCTCTTCGACATGTTCGATGAGCAGGAGAATGTAGTGCACCTGGGATCATCCAACGGCACACGTACACACACCTTCCGCCGCGGCGATCCGCCATTCACCTTCCGACCATGACGAAGAGAGAGAAAGCCGCCTTCGTACTGAAGACGTTGGAGCGGCTATACCCGGATCCCGCCATACCATTGGACCATGAGGATCCGTACACCCTGCTGGTGTCGGTACTCTTGAGTGCCCAATGCACGGATAAGAAAGTGAATGAGGTGACACCCCTCTTGTTCCGTAAGGCGAAAACGCCTCAGGATATGGTGAAGCTGGATGTGGAGGCGATCCGTGACATCATCAAACCATGTGGTCTTTCACCGGCGAAAAGCAAGGCCATACATGGCTTGAGCAGGATCTTGCTTGATGAGCATGATGGAAAAGTTCCTGCAGATATGGAAGCCCTGGAGCGGTTGCCCGGTGTGGGCCACAAGACCGCCAGCGTGGTGATGGTGCAGGCTTTCGGCGAACCGGCATTTCCGGTTGATACGCACATACACCGGCTGGCGTGGCGCTGGGGACTGAGCAATGGAAAGAACGTGGAACGAACAGAAAAGGATCTGAAGCGGCTGTTCCCGGAGGAAAGCTGGAACAAACTGCATCTGCGGATCATCTATTTCGGCCGGGAACATTGTCCGGCCAAAGCACATGATGCCCGGAAATGCCCTATTTGCAGCGTGATCGGAAGAAGGGAGTTATTCAAGTAACTTGGATCGCTGGTACGTACTTTGGAGGACCACCTTTATGTCCCGGCTCATGAAGAACATCATTCTCCTCATCGTGTTTGTCATGGCCGGATGCCAGATGCAGGAGCCCCTGCCGCTGAATACCCAGGAATACATCTTCCATCTGCGCAATGGACAGTCCTTCATGCGGGTGCTGCCGACGGAATGGGAACCGAATTACGAAGGTGGCTTCCTGCGTATCGATCCCCGGCATCGTGTTATGGCCATGGATGTCATGCTCATAGAGCCACGCATTCCCTTGAATGTATCGGACATGCGCATGGTGAAGCTCCTGCGCAGAATGCCTCCTTCTAAGAACAGGAGGAATTACCAGATCTGGGTGCCTGGGTCCGCCGGCCGCATCATAGGCGATGATCCGCCCAATGATCTGGTGAAGGTGGCGCCACACACATGGATCCGTCCCAACGAATTCCGCCTTCAACTCGATCGGGATCCGGTGGAGCATTCCGGGGTTGAGTAGTTTCGTGCGCTCATGGGCGCCATCGGCTACTACCTCGCCCTTCCCTTCCTTTACGGCATAGCGCTATTGCCCTTTCCTCTGCTTTATGTGGTCTCGGGCTTCCTGCGGTTCTGGGTATTCACGATCATTGGTTACCGTAAAGAGGTCATCCTCACCAACCTGCGTAACAGCTTCCCGGATAAGCGCGAACGCGAGATCCAGGCCATCGCCAGGGAATTCCGCACCTGGTTCTGCGATCTGGTGGTGGAAACACTGAAGACACTCACTATAAATGAACGAACGTTGCGCCAGCGTGTTACCCTGGAGGGCGCCGAACTGCTCCGTACTTACGCGGAAAAGGGCCAAAGCGTGATCCTTGTGCTGGGGCATCTGGGCAACTGGGAGTTGGCCGGGGCACGTTATGGAGTGGAACCGGGGCTGCCCAAGCTCCACGTGATCTACCATCCACTGGAGAACATGCATTTCGACAAGCTCTTCCACCACATGCGTACACGGCTGGGCAACAGGTTGTACGCCATGAATGAGGTGGGCAAAGCCATGTTGCGGGATCGTCACCTTAATACGGCCACAGCCTTCATAGCGGACCAGACCCCGGCGCCGGAACGGGCTTATTGGATGCGCTTCCTCAACCAGGATACGCCGGTATTCCTCGGCACCGAGGTGCTTGCGCGCAAACTTGGCTATCCGGTGGTCTATGTAAGTGTACAGCGCACCGGAAGAGGCAGATATCATATGGCCATGGAGACGCTTGTGGCCGATCCAGCCTTAACTTCGCCGGGTGAGATAACCGAGAAACATACCCGGCGGCTGGAGTGGGACATCCAAAGATCACCTGCGATCTGGCTCTGGACCCACCGGCGCTGGAAACATAAGCGACCCGAAAACGTTAGGTAAAAGTGCGGACCGAGAAGGAACTTATACTGGCCACAAAGCCTTTTGCGCAAGAGATCAGGTGGAAAAGCTGGTGGCACCTCTTTAGCACCGGACTGGTATTGGGTGGATTCTACTTCGGTGTGTTCTGGCCATCCTCCCCCTTGTGGGTGAAGATCCCGTGCAGCATACTCGCCGGGCTCACCATCGCCCGCATGTTCATCATCTACCATGATCATCAGCACAAGGCGATCCTGCAGAAGAGCAAATTCGCCGATGCGGTCATGACCCTTTTCGGCCTGTTCATCCTGGCGCCCACCAGCATCTGGCAGCGCAGCCACGACCATCACCACAAGCACAACAGCAAGCTGTACACCAGCAGCATTGGCTCTTATCCCATCGTTACCAGGGAAAAGTATAAGCAGATGAGCCGTGGAGAGCGGGCAGTGTACAATTTCACCCGCCATCCGCTCACCATCGCGTTCGGCTACATCTTCGTCTTCATCTATGGCATGTGCGTGCGCAGTTTCATCAATAACCGCGACAAGCATTGGGATAGCCTCCTGGCACTGGTGCTGCACGTTGTCATGGGTGTGGCCATCGCCTGGTTCTTCGGCTGGACCGTTTTCTGGCTGGGCTTTATCGCGCCAGCGGTCATCTCCCTGGGCCTTGGTGCATACTTGTTCTACGCACAGCATAATTTCCCAACAGCCACATTCGCTGAAAAGGATGGATGGAGCTATGTGAATGCCGCACTCGGCAGCAGCAGCTACATGCGCATGCACCCGATCATGCACTGGTTCACCGGCAACATCGGTTACCACCACATCCACCACCTTAACGCGCGCATCCCCTTCTACCGGCTGCCGGAGGTATACGAGGCCATCCCCGAATTGCAGCAGGCCAAGACCACCTCGCTCATGCCCCGGGAAATGATCCGCTGCCTGCGTCTGAAGGTGTGGGATCCGGAGTTGGGCAGGATGATCAGCCGCCGTGAAATGAAGCGTCTGTTCGGGCAGCGGGAGTTGGCTTGATCGTAGGTACCTTGCAGCCGCGACGCTCATGTGTTGGGCGCCTGCTGCTGCAAAAGCCAGCGTCACCGGGCTATGAATTTATCCTGAGCGGAGTCGAAGGGTTCCTACTCGCTCCTTCGTCGCTGCGGGGTATCCATTCCTATCCCTGGTGCGGGGTTCCCGTTCCAACAAGCGATCGGAGATAGAACATCGATGCCTGGCACGGTCCAGGGCCAGTATTGAAAAAGCCCTCCACATGGGAGGGCCATTTCAATTCAGGGTTACCCTCCGGGTAAGCGGAGGTACCAACGTTTTCTAGTTCAAGATCACATCGATCTGCCCGATCGGTGGTGCATCCACCACCTGAAGGGCTTTGGAATATCCTAGGATATTGGCGATCGTGCTGGCGCGTGGCCCCATTTCAACTCTGCTTTCCATCTCTCTCTGGGTTTCGCGGCGAGGTGCTTTTTTCTTTCCGAGGGTAGAGTCTGTCATGTAGCGGTCCTTTGAGTGATACGGTGTTTACGCGAGGCAGGCGTTAATGGTTTGTGAACGCCCCTGATCTGTCACTATTGCGCAGGGCAAAAGAAAACGGCGGGCACCTTCCGGTACCCGCCGTCAACCTGTCGATCCATCCGTACCTAGGCGCGTTCCAATTGGATATCGTGCTGCTTGATCATCTTGCGCATATTGATCAAAGCGTACCGCATGCGGCCAAGGGCTGTATTGATGCTTACCTCCGTGTGCTCGGCTATCTCTTTGAAGCTCATGCCCAGATAGGTGCGCATGATCACCACCTCACGCTGCTCCTCCGGCAGGTGGTCCACCAGCTTGCGCACGTCCTCATCGATCTGCATGTTCACCATCTGCTGCTCCTGGTTCTTGCCTGGCTGCGAGTGGGTGGCGAACACATCATGGTCATCATTGCTACGCACCATGGGCATCTTCTTGTTCCGGCGAAAGTGGTCTATCACCAGGTTGTGCGCTATACGCATCACCCATGGGAGGAATTTACCTTCCTCGTTGTAGCGGCCCGTTTTCAGGGTATGCACCACCTTGATGAACGCCTCCTGGAAGAGGTCTTCGGTGATCTCCCGATCACGCACCATGAGGTAGATGTGGCTCCAAACCTTACGCTTGTGGCGATGGAGCAATGTTTCAAAAGCAACCTCGTTACCTTCCAGGTAGAGGCGTACCAGTTCCTGATCGGTATGAACGGCGGTTTCCGAGCGCTTACGCTTAGTTGATTGCATGGCCTTCCCTTGTTTAGGTCCGTGGTTGGATCGACTTGAGGGTAGAGGTCTATGCTATCGGCTCGGTGGTTTTTGTTTGAAATAATGTCCACAAAAAGTGGACCGCCCAGGTAGAGATGAAGACGCCGTTGAGGAGATGAACGTTGCCTGGAGTGATCTATTGTGCGCTCCGTTCCTTCCCTGTGGCTTAGCCAAAGATATGAAGGCTCCAGTAAAAAAGGAAGTACCGATGCCTAATTTTGCGCCGCCTTTGCCTACCCGTACCCCTACCGATGCTTCCGCCACCGCCTCAACAGGCGCAGGTGAGCGTACCCCGAAAACCCGTCAGGGTGCGATCCGCGTTGAAGGAGCACGCGTCCATAACCTGAAGAACATCACCGTGGAAATACCACGGAACAAGCTGGTGGTCATCACCGGCTTAAGTGGCAGTGGTAAAAGCAGTCTCGCTTTCGATACCCTGTATGCCGAAGGCCAGCGCCGGTATGTGGAAAGCCTCAGCAGCTATGCCAGGCAGTTCCTTGGGCGGCTGGAGAAGCCGGATGTGGACCGCATCATCGGCATCAGCCCGGCCATTGCCATTGAACAAAAGGTGCGCACCAGCAATCCAAGGAGCACCGTAGGCACCAGTACCGAGGTGTACGACCACCTGAAGCTGCTGTTCGCCCGCGCCGGCAGGACCACCTCCCCCATCACGGGCCAGGTGGTGAAACGCAATACCATAGATGATGTGGTGCAGGGCGTGCTTTCCTTCCCGGAGGGCAGCACGGTGCTGATCCTGGCGCCCATACAACCGCCAGCGGGCCGCAACTTGCGCGAGCATCTGGACATCCTGCAGCAGCAAGGCTTCGCACGGGTCCACGATGGTGGGCAGGTACACCGCATCGAGGATCTGCTTGCGATCAAAAAACAGATCAGGGGCACCTGGTTCCTGGTGATCGACCGGATCGTGGTGGAGCACATCGGCACCGAGGAGCATCCATTGGAGAGCGAAACGGAAAGCCGTGCGGCCGACAGTGCGGAGGCCGCCTTCTTTGAAGGGCAGGGTGAAGCCATCTTATTGGGTGAGGATGAGCGGGGAGAGCGGCGGCAGTTGGGTTTCAGCGACAAATTCGAGATGGATGGGATCCAATTCGAAGAGCCTACTCCGAACCTGTTCAGCTTCAACGATCCGGTGGGAGCCTGTCCACAATGTGAAGGCTATGGAAGTGTGATCGGCATAGACCCGGATCTGGTGATCCCGGACAAAAGCCTGAGCGTATACGATGATTGCGTGGCTCCATGGCGTGGCGAGAAGCTGAGCGAATGGAAGCATGACTTCATTCAGAGTTCCTCCCGCCAGGACTTCCCGATACACCGGCCCTACCGTGAACTCACCCCCGTGCAGCAAGATCTGCTTTGGAAGGGTGCGCGTGGTGTCGCTGGAATAGACCGCTTCTTCCAGTATGTGGAAGAAAAGAGTTACAAGATCCAATACCGCGTGTTGGCCAGCCGGTACCGCGGCAAGACCACCTGTCCGGTATGTGAGGGATCGCGCCTTCGGAAGGAAGCGCGCTATGTGAAGGTCGCGGGCCGGGATATCACCCAGCTTGCCCGCATGCCCCTGGCGGATTGTCTCCAATTCTTCAAGGCCCTGGAATTGGACGAGCATGACCAGCGGATCGCTTCCCGCCTGCTGAAGGAGATCACGAACCGCTTACAGTACCTGGTGGATGTGGGTGTGGGTTATCTCACCATGGACAGGCGCAGCAACACGTTGAGTGGTGGCGAAACGCAGCGCATCGATCTGGCCACCAGTCTGGGCAGCAGCCTGGTGGGCAGCATGTACATACTGGATGAACCGAGCATCGGGCTGCATCCGCGTGATACAGGCCGACTGATCCAAGTGTTGATCAAACTGCGCGATCTGGGCAACACGGTGATCGTGGTGGAGCATGATGAGGAAGTGATGCGTGCCGCCGATCATATCATAGACATGGGACCCATGGCCGGCACGCATGGCGGAGAGGTGGTATTCACCGGCACCCACGATGCGCTGCGTGGTAGCGACAGCATCACCGCCAGATACCTCACCGGCAGGGAGGCCATCCCCAGACCGCCTCGGCGGCTGCCTGCAAAGGATAAGATCGTTGTGAAGGGCGCCAGGGAGCACAACCTGAAGGATGTGGACGTGGCTTTTCCGCTGCACATGCTCACAGTCGTCACCGGCGTTAGCGGTAGCGGAAAGACCACTTTGGTGAAGCGGATCCTCTACCCCGCTTTGAAGCGCGAGATCGAAGGCTTCGGCAGTGAAAGGCCGGGAGATCATAGTGGCCTTACTGGCGACATCAAGCGGATCCAGGCGGTGGAGATGGTGGACCAGGACCCCATCGGCCGTTCCTCGCGCAGCAATCCCGTTACCTATGTGAAGGCATGGGACGATATCCGGCAGTTGTTCAGCGATCAGGAGATCTCCAAGGTCCGTGGATATAAACCGAGCTACTTCAGTTTCAATGTGGATGGCGGGCGTTGCGAACAATGCCAGGGCGAAGGCGTGGTACACATTGAAATGCAGTTCATGGCGGATATCGACCTGAAATGCGATGTGTGCAATGGCAAGCGTTTCAAAGAAGAGATCCTCGATGTGAAGTTCGACGGGCTGGATGTAGCGGACCTGCTTGAACTAACGGTGGACGATGCGATCGCCTTCTTCAGCCGGCATTCCTCTGGCAACACATGCGCCAACCGGATCCTGGCCAAGCTGCTCCCACTTCAGCGCACGGGTATCGGCTATGTGAAACTCGGCCAGAGTAGCAGCACCCTCAGTGGTGGCGAAGCGCAACGCATCAAACTGGCAAGTTTCCTCACCAAAGGCCAGGATGAGAAGCCCACGTTGTTCATCTTCGACGAGCCCACCACCGGACTGCATTTCCACGACATCGCGAAACTGCTGAATGCGTTGCGTATGCTGATCGATAATGGCCACAGTGTCCTGGTGATCGAGCATAACCTGGATGTGATCGCCTGCGCGGACCATGTGATCGACCTCGGCCTCGAAGGTGGAGACGGTGGCGGTAGCATACTCTTCGAAGGCACACCCGAAGAACTTCTCAAGGTTAAGGGCTCCCATACGGCGCAAGCGCTGCAGGGCAAGCTCTGAAGACCGTTAGGAAGCACTTCAGGTGTATTGCTGCTATGGACCCTCGCCTTATAGCGTTTGGGAACCGCCAGCCCATGGCGCTAACTTCATGGCATTATACCTGCATCTGAACATGATATCACCTGAAGAACTCGACCGTCTCATACGCCATACCGGCAACCCATGCATAACCATCATCTGTCCATCGGCACGTACCATACCCGATGCGCTGCAAGTACCTATCCGGTTAAAGGTATTGTTGCGTGAAACGGAGCAACGGCTGCTTAAGGAATACGACAAGGCCATCGCCACACCCTTGCTGAAGCGCCTGGAAGAAGCGATCAAGAATGTGGACGAGCGCAAGTTGCTGGAAGGATTCGTATTGCTGGTGGATCGGGACATCAGCGAAAAGGTAGACCTGCCCTTCGAAGTGGAAGAGCGCGTGGTGATAGACCGGACCTTCGCGACCCGGGAGATCATCCGGGCCAATCTCACCAGCCTCTCCTACTACGTGCTCGTGCTTTCATTGGATAAAGCTCATCTGATAGAAGCGTATGCCGACCGTGTGGTGGCCGACCATTTCATGGGTTTCCCCATCACCAACGACTACAGCGGGAATTCCCACCTGAACACCATGGCCGGCGTGCAGATCGAACAGCCCAAACAATTCTGGAACGATGTGGACAAAGCCGTGCTCGGAGTGGCCGGGCAGCATGGTCATGTGGTCATAGCCTCTGTCGCTGAACATTCTACCCCATACCTCCAGATCGCCAACAAACCGGAGATCGACATAGGCCACTTGCCGGGCAACAAGGAGAATGCCAGCGCGCATGACATCGTGAAGGAGGCATGGAAAGTGGCGTATGAATATGTGAAGAAGGAACACGCCGCGGACGCACAGAAACTGGCCAAAGCTGCCGTGGGAATGACCTCTGTGGATCTTACCGACATATGGCGGCGTGTACTCGAAGGCCGGGGCCATCTGCTGCTTGTAGAGCGGGACCTGCGCCAACCGGCAGTGGTGGAGAACGGCAATGTCCAATTGATCGATGATGCAACCACCAACAGCGCTGTGGACGATCTGGTGGACGACATCATAGAGCAGCAATTAAAGCACGGTGGCCAGGTACGCGTGCTCCCCAACGGAATGTTGGAGGAGTATGGTGGGATCGCGCTGCTGATGCGATACTGAACAAAAAAGCACCGGCCATAGCGATCATGCCTGGCCGGTGCTTAGTTATCCTTACCGCAACAGGGTGATATGTCCCTGTTGTTGTGTAAGAGGTATATCGGTGCATCTGTCCCGGAAAGACACTTCGTAGAAGTAGGTGCCTTCTGGCGCTTTCACCGATCCATTGCTGATCCCACCATTCCAGCCGCGTTGGGGATCGCTGGCATCGAATACCATGGTGCCCCAGCGATCAAAGATCCGCAAGCTGAATTCTTCCAGCGCCAGGCCAGCGACTTGGAACAGATCATTGTGCCCATCGCCATTCGGTGAGAAAACGTTCGGGATCATGGCCACACCTTCGCCCGTGGCTATGGTAACGTGTATGGTATCCTGGAATGGACAGCCATACTGATCGTATGCGAAGAACGTGTATTCCCCGGTCTCCAGCGGTGTTATGGAATGCGTTTCCTCCCCCGTACTCCATAGAATGGATGAAGTAGGTACCGGGGGCGAGATCATCGATTCCATGCCTGGGCACATCATCACATCATCGGCAGGTGGATGTACCGGTTGCTCTACCACCGTTACTGTATCGGCACCCATGCAGACACCATTGTGTACAACGACCGTATATACGGCTGGATCGGTCACAATGATGGCGGGGGTTATGGCACCTGTGCTCCAGAGATAGACCGTATGGCCTGGACCCGCATCCAGCACCACTTCTTCACCATTGCACATGGCCACTGCTTCGGGCAGGTTCAATTCCAGCGGCGGTGGATCCAGCACAATGGTGAACGTGGTATCCGCGGACGAATCACAAACAGGATCCGTCTGGTACAACGTGATCGTATAGGTGTCCGCAAGCTGGAAGAAATGGACAGGTTCATCT
>JAEZCB010000098.1 GCA_023412755.1 Bacteroidota bacterium | reverse complement strand
CGCAGGTGGACAACAGCTATTCCAACTATTTCTACCAGCCGTTCACCGGTCCCAATGCCCTGAATCCCGGACTCAGTGGCCTCACGCGTATGAGCGTGAGCGACCTGTTCGAGGATCACCGCATCATCGGCGGTTTCCGTCTGGCGCTGGACCTCAACAACAACGATTACCTGCTGGCCTGGGAGAATCTTACCAAGCGGCTGGATAAGCGGATCATGTTCCAGCGGCAGGCCTATCAGGGCCTAACGCAGACTGGTGTGTTGAAGGTGCATACACATAATGTGCGCTACCAACTGAGCTGGCCGTTCAGTGAACTGGCCAGCATTCGTGGTTCCGTCATGTACCGCAATGACCGCTATGTGCTGCAGGCCATCGATAACCTTAGCCTTGCGGCCCGGAACTTCAATGATCACATGGTGGGAGGCAAGCTGGAGTGGATCTACGACAGCTCATTGCCGCGCGGACTCAACCTGTGGACGGGCTGGAAATTGAAGGTGTTCGGCGAATATTACCAGCATCCGGACGAGCGCCAGAGCGATATGCAGGTGGTGGGCCTGGACTTCCGCCATTCCCTGCAGGTGCACCGGGAATTGATCTGGGTGAACCGCCTGGCGGGTGCGGGCTCCATGGGCAATAGAAAGATCGTGCATTTCCTTGGCGGGGTGGACAACTGGCTGTTCCAACGCGTGGATCCCTCCATACCCATAGACTACGATCAGAACTACTACTTCCAGACCATGAGTGTACCCATGCGTGGCTTCTACTACAACGCCAGGAATGGAAGTAGTTTTGGAGTGCTCAATTCTGAACTGCGTGTGCCCATCGTCCGGTACCTCGCCAACCGTCCGGTACGTTCGGATTTCTTCAATCACCTTCAGCTCACCGCATTCGGGGATCTGGGCTCCGCATGGACAGGGCTCCATCCGTATTCGGAGGATAACACCTTCAATCAGGTGACATTGGATCGCGGACCGCTCACCATCCGTTTGACCAACCAGCGTGAACCCGTGGTGTACGGATACGGTTTTGGCGTGCGAACGCGATTGCTTGGTTACTTCGTACGCGCGGACTGGGCATGGGGCGTGGATGATGGCGTGGTGCTGCCACGGGTCTTCTACTTCTCGCTCAGTCTGGACATTTAGACGAAGTATGCAGATCGGTCAATTGCTTCTTGTCGGCCTCATGGCCGGCATCTTGAGTGGCTTCGTAGGCATCGGTGGTGGCCTGGTGATGGTGCCGGCACTGGTGTGGCTGCTGGGTTATTCTCAGCACCAGGCGCAGGGTACAAGTCTGGGTGTGCTCATCCTTCCCGTGGTCTTCCTGGCGGTACGCAATTACTACAAGGAAGGCATGATCGACCTCAAGGTGGTGGCCATCATCGCCCTGGCATTCGTTGTGGGAGGCTACTTCGGAAGCAAGTGGGCGCTGGCTCTTCCAGCGGAAACCGTGAAAAAGGTGTTCGGCGTGGTGATGTTGCTGGCGGCATTGAAACTCATCTTTGAGAAGTGAAGGAGCAGCTACGGGAACAGATCGCTGCACTGCAGGAGCGCATGGTGCAATGGCGCCGCCACCTGCACACGCACCCGGAGCTTTCATTTCAGGAACATGGAACTGCGGCATATGTGGCCGGCATTCTGCGGAAGGAGGGACTGGAGGTAAGGACAGGCGTCGCTAAATTGTATGATCACGCCCAAGGCACCGGTGTGATCGCATTGGTAAAGGGTGAAGCTGGAAAAAGTGACAAGTGTTTTGCATTGCGCGCGGATCTTGATGCCCTTCCCGTACGTGAAATTTCCGGCAGGCCTTACGGCTCCAATAATGAAGGTGTGATGCATGCGTGTGGGCACGATGCACATACCACCATGGTACTGGGCGCGGGCCTGGCATTGCACCAATTGCGGCAACATTGGTCTGGCACGGTCATGCTGGTCTTTCAGCCAGGAGAGGAGAAGGAGCCCGGCGGGGCAAAGCTGCTGATCGATGAAGGTGTCTTCAGGGCAATGAACCCCGCAGGGATCCTGGGCCAGCATGTAACACCGGAGCTAGCGGTTGGAAAGGTGGCTTTCCGTGCCGGCCCCTTCATGGCAGCCGCAGATGAATTATACCTGACGGTGAAGGGACGAGGAGGCCATGCAGCAGTACGTGAAAAGCTTGTGGATCCGATCCTGCTGGCCGCCCGGCTGCTGCCGATGCTTTATGAGAAGGCCACCGAACAGACGCCAAAGGGCCAGCCGATGGTCCTGAGCTTCGGTAAGATCACCGGCAACGGCGCCACCAACATTGTCCCCGATGAAGTGAAGCTCGAGGGGACTTTGCGCACCTTCGATGAAGACACGCGAACACACCTGCACAAGGTGCTTGTCCATTGCGCGGATATACAGATAAAGGAGTGGAACGGCACGGTGGAATTCAACATCGTGAAAGGATCACCCGTTGTGAAGAACGATCCTGCACTTACCGCACGGATCCGCTCCGCAGCAGAGGAATATCTCGGCCCGGAGCAAGTGCTTGATGCCGACATCCGCATGGGTGCGGAGGACTTCGCCCATTATACCCATGTGATGCCCGGCTGCTTCTACAGGCTCGGCACCGGCAGCGCGAATGTACCGGGGAGCACCGCCGGCCTTCACCGGCCGGAATTCGACATCGATGAGCGCGCGCTGGAGGTGGGGGCGGGAATGATGGCCTGGGGGGCGGTGCGTGAGTTG
>JAEZCB010000080.1 GCA_023412755.1 Bacteroidota bacterium | reverse complement strand
TCTTTATCAAGAAAAACATTATTGGACCGAACCGAACAATATGTTAAGGCAGAGTGCTCAGAGTGTTCAGGAACACGCCCTTGAAAGTCTGACCAGTTAAGAGGACGTGAAGGACTCCACTCAACGACATCAGGCGATGGAACCGCCCATGCCGTGAGTAGGAGAATGAGTGCGATAGTTTGAAGGATTCGCATCTTTCCCGAGCTCAATGCAAGAATATGGCCACACTGGAACCAGGTACCGCCCTTTGCGATCCGTTAGCCGGACGGACAGATCCTCGCTGAATTTGAATACTGGGATCTAAGCGGGACCTGATATATCCATGGAGCTGAGAGTACCCCCTTTCTGAGAAGGCTCGTTCCGTATTATAGTTGTTACCCATTCCTATCTGGACCGATAAGGAAATTGCAGTGTACTGTCCTGCATTAGCATTGATCGCGTTGATCATGTTATCGATCGGACCATATACATCAGCTGCCATAGGGTCATTGCGAGAGAGCATGTTGCCATCAGCATAGATTGGCACATCCAATGGCAGGAATTGATTTTTATGAGGAGCGGGTGGCTTTGGCTTTGGCCGTGAAACAGGTGGGGGTGTTGGTCCACCGTCGCCTGCATTAGGTACTTGCAATGCTGGTTGGTCCATAGGAGCATTACCACCCACGGGATCATCAGCTGATCCAGGATTTCCCGAGGGAAGCGGATCCTGGGCAGTCGGCGTGAACTGGAACATGAGTGGATTCTCATCCCTTCTGCCAGTTAGCCCCGTGCAATCCGGACATGTGAAGATTTCGAACTCTTTTCCATTGACTTCGCCTCTCCAATTCGTGGCCTCATTTGCACCCCATGCTCCGCCTGGAACTATTCCCCAATCAGTGCCCCGCTCTCCTTGGAAATCGCCATAGTTGCGCGCAGTCTCTAGGCCTTCAAGCTCGATGAACTTGATGACCTTGTTCTCTGCGAACGCATAGGGGCTATTCCAGGGATATTTCGCCGCCAGCGGATCGATGCTCCAAAACCTTCCCACCCTGGCATCGTGCATTCGATAAGTGAACGCGTAACTCGTTCCTGCCGCGTCGTTGATCTCATCATCGTGCTCCTGTCCTTGGAAAAGATACCTGTACGATCCAGAGCTATAATTCCGTCCGGGCAACAGGCTCCCGAACGGATCATATCGCTCCCATACCCAGGAACAGGGCCGGTTCTTCCATGTATTGCTTGAAGGTCTGCAGGAAGGCCGAACCGGTCACCCCATCCACCACGCGGTGATCGCAACTCAGGGTGACCTTCATGGTGTGGCCGATCACGATCTGGCCGTTCCTCACCACCGGTTTTTCCACGATGCCACCCACCGCCATGATGCATGAATCGGGTGGATTGATGATGGCCGTGAACTGCTCTATGCCGAACATGCCTAGGTTGGAGATGGTGAACGTGTTTCCCTCCCAATCCTGCGGCTGCAGCTTCTTCGATTTCGCCTTCGCGGCATAGTCCTTCACCTCAACAGCGATCTGGCGTAGCGGCTTGCCATCGGCGAAACGCACCACTGGCACCAGCAGGCCCTCTTCCACCGCAACCGCCACACCCACATGTACATGCTGGTTGTAGCGGATGCGATCGCCCAGCCAACTGCTGTTCACCTTCGGATGCTGTTTCAGTGCCAGGGCCACGGCCTTGATCACAAGATCGTTGAAGCTCACCTTGTCGGGCTTGATCTGCGCGTTGATGGCCTCACGCACCTGCATGGCACGCGTCATGTCCATCTCCAGCGTGAGATAGAAGTGCGGTGCACTGAACTTGCTTTCAGCAAGGCGGCGCGCGATGGTCTTGCGCATCTGGCTCACCGCGACCTCTTCGAAACCTTCCACCTGCGGAGCCGTGTAGCCGTAACCGCCACCGCTGAAGTTCTCGATGTCGCGTTTCACAATGCGGCCTTCATCTCCACTGCCCTGCACGCGGCCGATGTCTATGCCTTTCTCCTCTGCCAGCCTCCGCGCGAGCGGACTTGCCTTTACGCGGCCATTGGTGGTGGTGGCTGAAGCTGCGGGTTGTGCCCGCATGGGTGCGAATGCCGGCTTGGGTGCGGGTATCTGCCCATTGCCCTTCGGCGCTTCGGCATGCACCGGCTCTTCCTTCCGTTCCTCCTTCTTCGGAGCTTCTTCCTTCGCCTCGCTTTTCTGCTCTTGTTCCGGTTCTTCCTTCGGCTTCTCTTCGGACTTCGGGGTGGACGCTTCCGCCTCCTTCAGCAATGCGCTGATATCCTCCCCTTCCTTCCCCAACACAGCGAGCACACTGTCAACAGGCGCGGTCTTGCCGGTATCCACGCCAATGTGCAGGAGCACACCATCGGTGAAGCTTTCGAACTCCATGGTGGCCTTATCGGTCTCGATCTCGGCCAGCACATCGCCGCTCTTCACCTTGTCTCCAACCTTCTTGTGCCATGCGGCCACGACACCCTCTGTCATGGTGTCGCTCAATTTGGGCATGCGTACGATCTCCGCCATGGCTTCAGTCCTTCAGGAATGGGTAATCGTTCTGGAAATACACGTCCTTGTAGAGTTCATCATCGGGCGGGTAAGGGCTTTCCTCGGCGAACTTCACCGCTTCCTCAACCTCTTTCTTCACCTCATCATCAATGGCCTCCAGTTCCTTTTCGCTGGCCCATTTCTTCTCCAATATGGTGAGCCGTACATTTTCGATGGGATCCTGTTTCTTGTACTCCTCCACCTCTTCCTTGGTGCGGTATTTCTGGGGATCGCTCATGCTGTGCCCCTTGTACCGGTAGGTCTTTATATCCAGCAGATACGGACCATTGCATGAACGCGCGTGTTCCGCTGCCATCTCAATGGCGTCATGCACATCCTCACAGCGCATGCCGTTCACGCCCCTGGCCGGCATGTCATAGCTGAGGCCGATCTTGCTGAGGTCATGCACATTGGTGGTACGCTTTACGCTGGTGCCCATCGCGTAATTGTTGTTCTCGATGATGAACACCACAGGGAGCTTCAAGGTCATGGCCATGTTGAAGGTCTCGTGCAGTATGCCCTGTCGCACGGCTCCATCGCCCATGAAGCAGAGGGTCACATGGTCCTCGCCGCGGTACTTGTCAGCGAAGGCGATGCCGGCACCAAGACCGATCTGTCCACCTACGATGCCATGCCCTCCGAACAGGTTGCGCTTCTTATCGAAGTAGTGCATGCTTCCACCCTTGCCCTTGCTGGAGCCGGTGATGCGGCCGAACAGTTCCGCCATCACATATTTCGAGGCCATGCCCAGTACCAGGGGGTGCGCGTGGTCGCGATAGCCTGTGATGAAGCGGTCGGTAGGACGCACAGCGGTGATCATGCCCGCGAGTATCGCTTCCTGGCCGATGTATAGGTGGCAGAATCCACCGAACTTCTGCATGGTGTATAGCTGCCCGGTCTTCTCCTCGAAACGACGCATGAGCATCATTTCCTTGAACCAGCGCATGTAGGTCTCCTTCCCGAACTTCCTTTCAGCCCCGTTCCCGGAAGCCTTGCCCTGTTTGCCAGCGGCTGTCTTTGTGGCCATTTCCAAGCTTGCGTCGAAATGAAGGGCAAATATAGCCCGGGAGCAAAGGTCGTCCCTGATCGCGAACTACAGGAATGACGCGTCGAAGGAGAGCGGCAGCAGCGCCTTCACACTATCGAGTTCGATCACAGGTCCCTTTGTGGCACCAAGCAGCATGCGGATGGGACTGCGCTGCCGGTGCTCCTGCTCCAGCAGCGCCTGCCTGCAGATACCACAGGGCGATACCGGTCTATCGCCCTCCACCTGCGGCACCACCACGGCCATCTCCTTAACCACCCCCTGCGGATGTTGGGACATGGCGGAAAAGACGGCCGTTCGCTCTGCGCAGATGCCTGCAGGGTAAGACGCGTTCTCCTGGTTGTTGCCGGTGACAATGGTGCCATCCGAAAGGCGCAGGGCCGCACCCACATGGAATTTCGAATAAGGGGCATAGGCCCGAAGGGCCGCATCATGTGCGGCCTTCACCAACTCGCGATCGGCAGGTTGCAGCAATTCATTGGAAGCATACTCATGGTATGTGAGTAAGATGCTCTTGCCGGCCTTGCGTGCATTCATGGTGCTGAAAAAAGGAGTGCAAAGGTACTTGGAGCCAGACCTTTCAAACCCCGGTACTGGCGGATGATGGCATATACATCATAGATTTGTCCGCTTCTGCCTGCTCCGGTTTGCCCACGTTAAAGGAACATATGGACCGCTTTGATGCGATCACGCTCATTGAGATGGACGGCGTGAAGCTGCAGGATCGTGTGGATACCAAGTATGTCCTCGCGCAACAAGCGCTGCCCGAGATATTGGAGGCCATGTTGAAGGATTATAGGATCCTGGAGGTGGATGGTGTCCGTGGAACCCAGTACAGATCCCTTTACTATGACACGCAGGATCTGAAGAACTACCATGACCACCACAACCGCCGGACCTTTCGCAGCAAGATCCGTTTCCGCGAATACCTCGGCAGCGGCCTGGCTTTTTTAGAGGTGAAACGAAAGACCGGCCGAGGCCGCACGGATAAGAAACGGCTGAAGGTCCCTGGTATCCCTGAGGCATTGAAGCCGGAGCATGTCGATTTCATCCGGCGAGCACGTGGGGTGGAGGGCGAACTTGTTCCCACCCTTTGGAACCATTTCACCCGCTACACCTTCGTGAACCGGCATAGGCCTGAGCGCCTGACCATGGATGTGGGCATGCGCTTCGCGGATGCGAATGGTCGAGAGGAATTGAATGGAGTGGTGGTGGCCGAATTGAAACAAGAGAGGGCCGATCGCACATCCTGTTTCGTACGGATCATGCGATCCAAGGGCTTAAGACCATCGGGAATGAGCAAATACTGCATCGGCATGCTCATGCTTAGGAAACCGGTGAAGTACAATGCCTTCAAGGACGTATTATTGAAGCTTGACGGCCTGCGGCGAACGAAGGCCTTGAAACCCCTCATCGTCGGATAGATGAAAGTATTCGGTATGCCCCTGATCCATGGTGATCTGTGGGAACTTCTCTTCAAATTCTTCGTGAATACGGCGGTCCTGTTCGTACTGATCAGGATGATCTACTATCCGATCCACCGCAAGAAGGATTACCTGTTCACCTATTTCCTATTCAACATCCTTATCTTCTTCCTGTGCGTACTACTAAATAGCGTTAAGCTAAGTATCGGTTTCGCATTCGGTCTGTTCGCCATTTTCGGGGTCCTACGCTACCGCACAGAGCAGATCAGCATCAAGGACATGACCTACCTGTTCGCAGTTATCACAGTGGCGGTGATCAATGCGTTGGCGAGTAAAAAGGTGAGTGTGGCCGAACTGCTTTTTACGGACGGCATGATCCTGCTGGTGACATTCGCTCTGGAGCGGTTATGGCTCACCCGGCACGAAGCGATGAAGCTGCTGATCTACGAGCGGATCGACCTGATCAAACCGGCGAACCGTGAAGGGCTCTTCGAAGACCTGCGGGAACGCTTGGGTGTCAAGGTCTCGCGGGTGGAGATCGGCAGGATCGACCTATTGAGAGATACCGCGCAATTGAGGGTATTCTACTATGAGGACGAGCAGGATCATGGCACATTCATAGAGATGGCCTCGGACGATAACGACGATTAACGGTGGCCGTGATCATTCAGGCCCGCTGCACCAGGGCCACCGCATAAGCGCACACCCCTTCCTTCCGGCCAACGTAACCCATTGCTTCATTGGTGGTGGCCTTTATGCTCACTGCATCCTCATCCACGTGCAGGATCGCGGCGATCGCACTTCGCATTTGGGCCACATAAGGCTGGATCTTCGGCCGCTCCAACACCAGGGTACTGTCTATGTTACCCACCTGCCAGCCCCGTTCCTGCAGCAGATCGGCCACGGATCCCAGCAGCTTTTTGCTGTCAACGCCCTTCCACTTCGGGTCCGTATCTGGAAAGTGTTTGCCGATGTCGCCCAATGCCAAAGCACCCAACAGCGCATCGCAAATGGCATGTAAGAGCACATCGGCATCGGAATGCCCCATCGCTCCTACTTCGTGCGGGATCAGTATGCCTCCAAGCCATAGTTCCCTGCCGGGCACCAGCTTGTGCACGTCGAAACCGAAGCCGACGCGGATCATCCTTCGTTCTGCTTCTTGCGCTGCTGGCTTTGGTTGAAGCGGAAGCCTAAGGTGAAACGCAGGGTGTTCGCCAGCGGGCTACGCTGCGCATTGGCGATCAGGTAGCTCAGGTCCAATGAAAAGATATTGTATCGCACACCCGCACCCAGCGTGAAATATTTGCGGTTGCCTTTGGTGTAGTGCTCCCAGAAGTAGCCGGTGCGGAATGCGAATTGCTCGGCATACCAGTACTCCAGGCCACCTGCCAGATTCACCTCACGCATTTCTTCGCGGAAACGGCTGCCAGGTTCAACAACCACGTTGCCATCATCATCATAACTCACATTGCCCGGAGCATCGCTGAAGGAACCAAAGATGCCGGCGGCAACACCCACATTGGGATCACGGCCACTCGCCACGGCAGGGCGATCCGTAACGGGATCGATCACCACGGCGTTGTTCTCATCCAGGAGATACACCGGAGGGGTGGGCACCAGCAACTTGTTCGCATCCACATTGATGGTGATGCTGTTGTAATCATCAAGGTCCAATTTCAACATGGGACCCAGACGTAGATTGATGGGGATGAAGTCCTGATTGGCCGTTTCTGTGTAGGACATCTTGGCCCCGATATTGGAAACGTTGAGGCCGAAGGCGAATGTGGCCTCCTTATCGCCCATGTCGATCTCGGGCTTGAAATAGTAGAACGAAACATCGGCCGCCACGGATTGTCCAGCCTTGGAATTGGCTCCCTGCACGCTGATGCCACCGGTAAGGTTGCTATTGATATACCGAATGGCCACACCACCGGAAAAATTATCTCCGAACTGCTGCGCGAAGGCGAAATCAACCGCGAATTCCGCCGGCTTGAATTCCCGGATCTGCTGCCCATTGATATCCGTGAACAAGATGCTGCCCAGGTTGAAATAGCGCAGCGATCCCCCTATGGCGCTTCGCTTATTGGCCAGCCGCTTGTAGCCCGAGAGGTAGGCCAGACTCATATCCGGCACCAGATTCCGCAGCCAAGGGCTGTAGTTCATGGTGAATTCACCATCATTCTCAGCGAACGCGAGCTTGGATGGATTCCAATGGATGGCGTTGGCATCCGGTGTTATGGCCACTCCGGCATCTCCCATGCCACCAGCGCGGGAATCCGGACTGATCAGCAGGAAAGGTACCGCTGTGGTGATGGTGTTGAGTTGATCCCCGCACTGTTGCCCTGCCGACTGGAACTGCGGGTCGCAGGGCTGCGCCATCATGGTAAGCGGAAGCAAAACTGCTACCGATAATATGAACAGGACGATAAGGCGGTGATTATGCATTCAGTGCGCGTTGGGGAAAAGGACGGCAAATATACGCCGCATGGCCGGGGCTTATTGTGCAGAACTAACGAAGGATCACCAGCTTCTCGAATTTCTCGGCCTTATCGCCTTCAGGTGTCGTCACATTCAACCTGTATACGTAGACCCCTCTTCCGAGTTTATCGCCGTGATCATCACGACCATCCCAGGCCAAAGGCTCGGCCCGGAAACCCTGGCAGGCCATCTGCCTGCTCAGTGTCTTCACCAAGCGGCCGCTCACCGTGAATACCTGCACCTGTACATTCAATGTGGTGCAAGGGCGATTGTGTTCGAAGAGGAACTGTGTGTAGGTGGTGAATGGGTTCGGGTAATTGAGCACATGCGCCAGCGCGAGTTCCGCGGAAGAGGCCACAACGAACTCAGTGGTGGTCTCGGAACTGTTGTTGAATACGTCCCATGCCTTCAGTCTCAGGGTGTGTCCACCTTCAGGCAATTCTTTGAAACGATACCTCACCGTACCACTTCTGTACGTGTCCAGATCGGCCTCGTACAGATCGTTCAACACCACGGCCTGCTCGGAATTATCATTCAAGGTGGCCAAAAGATCATGGCCAATGCTGCTGCCTACGGTATTGATGCCATTCTCATCATACAATTTCGCGAACAGCAGGGGGGCCTCATTGGTCATTCCACCACGGACGAAATTCTCATCGTTCATGTACAATTCGATGCGTGGTCCCGACTCATCCATCGCTGCATCCGCGGAAGTACCACCTACTTCCACCTCATTATCATGCCCGATCGCATTGGTGTTCCAGCTTTCCGCATAACAACTGATGCGCCCGGGGCCTAATTGGTAGTTTATATCCTTGGGCACCACGAACGTGAAGGAGAATTGTCCATTCACCACGGAAGCCTTGCCCCGGTATATGATGTTCTTTCTGATCTTGAAGTTGAAAGGTGTGCCGCCATCGTTGGCGAGTGTGCTTTGCGCGAGTTCCTTATCATATACGGTCGGTATCACCAGACCATTGAAATCCTGGAGGGGCTGGCCGCTGCCATCATCCACAAATCCATTGACACGAACAGTACCCAGGGCTTCCAGCGTTTCCACAGGCGCACCCAATGTATCCGTTATGGATGTGATCTGAATGGTATGGTTAGGCAGGGCCAGGCGCTGGCTTGGATCACCCAGCAAGGAAAAATTCCTATGGTTGTAAAGGTTGGCCTGCGCGACCGCGATGGCACGTTTGGTCTCACGGAATATATCTCCCAAGGTCTGGGGGCCGCCATTATTGGCATTACGCTCGAAGGCATGATCGTAGAATTTCTGGCTGAGCTGGAAATTCTGGTCCGAGAAAGCCAATCGTGTGGTGGATAGCAGGGCAACCGCGCCCCCATTCGGGTTGATCAGAACATACTCTCCTGCTGAAACACGGACCGGATCATCCCAACGTGAGAATTCGCAGGTGGCTGTCATGAATACAGGGAGGCGATCGCTGTTGGACCATCCCAGTATGGTATTGTTATCCAGAAACCGTTCATGGGCCCAGCCCACTTCGCCACCGTGCCCGATGTAGTTCACCAACAGCAGACCCTTCTGCACCCGCTCCCGAAAGTCCTGTGCGGCCTGGGGATATCGCTGCCCTCCCGGAGTGCTGATCTGTTGATATGCATCCAGGTAGATCTTACCGACATTCAGGTCGGGGTGCTCAGTTTCCACGCGACGGGCCAGGAAATCACTTTGATTCATGTGGATGGCACCCTCGAAGCCATCGCCATCCTGATCATCGGAGGTGAACAGCACGTGGCCCCGCCAATCAGCCAGTCCTCCATCACCAGTGGTACTGCATACATCTCCAGTGGCGGTAAGCATGAGCAGCCTGTCATGGTTGAGGATCTTGTTCACCACTTCATTCGCCATGGACAGACTGGAGACAGGCAACCTGCCCACACCGATATCCATCAGATCGCCTGTGGCTTCTCCTTCATTCTCATCCAACAGACCGAAGTAATCATCAGATGTATAGGATTTCTTAGGATCCAATGAATTCTCGGTCTGGTAGGAAGGTAGATAGTTCGGCTGACCGCTCCCGATGGAGAAATTATTGAAGGAACCATCTCCGAAAAGAAGCAGATTGCGTGGCATCAGTGCCGGATCGCCTCCGGAACGGTCATACAACATGCGCATGTACCGCTTTATAGCGGTGGCATCCCGGGCACCGGAACTGAATTCGTTGTAGACCTCCTGCGGAGAGACCATCACCACATCAAGCCCTTCATTCATCCGTCTGTCCGCCAGACGTTGCGCCGCCTGGCGCATGGCAGGAGGCACCACGATCACCAGGTCCTTTGCCGAATGGGTGGCATGGAGATCCTGGTTCGGCACCCGCCCGACCTTGGTCGGTGTTAGATATCCACTGTTCCGGAAGGCCATGAACCGCCGCGGCTCCTGTGTATGTACCCGAAACACCTTTTGGCCGCCATTATCTGTGAATGGTACAATGGCGACATTGGTGGGATCGGTGATCTCCCAAATACCGTGGACCCCTTGAGCAAGATCCAGCACGAACTCCGAAACCTCGCCTGGAGCGACTCCCTGAAGATCCTGGAAGGCCATTTGATCGCCGGACATACGCAGCATGCGGCGGCAGTTGAGCCGCAGGTAGTTCATCCAACCCAGGGAGGTGATCGGATTGTGCTTATGAAAAGTGATAGTGACCGGGATACTATTCCCAGAGGACACGAATTTGAAAGTATGATGGAAATCCCGTGCATAGACTCCGGTATGGCTGTCCGGAACGCCATTCACCACGACATTCTCGTTCAGCACATTCCCGATCGTCACATTGAAGTAGCTGGAATTGGAGAACCCGATCGTTCGTGCGATCCCATCGAATTCCAGAAGGATCGTATCTCCCGTAAGATTTGGCGTATTGAAACTGAAATTGTGAGTGGTGATCATATCGAATGTTTCACCATACCATGTTCTGCCGGATTTCAATAGATTGACCACATCCTTCTCGAGGAACTGATGATCATCAAAGGCGGTAACAGTACGTGTGGGCGACCCATTGGCCAGTGCGGCAGGGGCCGATCGGTGAGGAGGATCCACACCTATGCCTATGAAATAACTTGCGGAATCGGTGAAGACATTCTTGGTGTGAATGAACCTGCCGCCCTCCACTTCCCACCGCTGGGGGCCCGTGGCATAGAACAGTATCTCATCGCCAGGACCAAATTGACCATCGCCCCCATCATTCACCTGGATCGCATTGATGAGCAGATCAGTGGGCCGCTCCACATTGTTCGCGAATGGGAGCATGCCATGGTGATTGCCATAGATGTTGATCTGATCGGACGCGAGAGATGAAACATCCACGCCGAGTTCTTGTAGAAATGAATGGGTGATGCGGTACACTCCATCCTGCCCCACCATGAACCGGAACCATTCACCAGTGGCGAGTTTGGACGATGCAGGATAATTCTTCGGCATTCCTTGTGGACCACCATCGCGCGTTTCCACCAATTCCAGCCGGAATGAGGTCAACTTCTCCAATTGCCCCGTACCGCTATTCCTCCTGAATGGGTATATGCTCACCAAAGCCTGCGGCCGCTTCTGGTACCAGCCCATGCTGGTGATCATTTCAGGTTCCGGACCGATGTGCCCCCCGCCGCCCCACCGTTCAGCCTCGGCAGGTTCCAACGTTTGATACTGCGGATCCACCAGATGGGCCGAGAACGAGGTGCTGTTGTGCGCCAGTGGTATAATGTGCTTGAAGAATGGCAGTCCCCCCTTATCTGGGTCGATGAAGGCTCCTTCGAATGGCTCCACCTCCATTTTTGTGACAGGCGGTTCAGGATACCTTTCTGGGGGCACAGTGCGCTGCACGCCATCCGTGGCCCGCTCCCGCACCCGGTCATTGGCCCGCTCCCGCACCCGGTCATTCCCCGTTCGGGTGCCCCCCCTTTCGGGGGATACTTGAGCATCACGTCCAGCTGGTTGCCGCTGAAGCTGGTCGCGCTCCCGTAGCGGCTCCTGGCGTACCGGAGCCTCTTTATCCTCCTGGGGAGAATACCACTTGAGCGTATGGACCGTTCCTCTTTGTGCCGATACTGAAATGACTGCTAGAAAGCATACCCCGAGAATGAAGGGACGGAAGATCATCATGTGGTCTGTTCAACACGTTATTAACAGATCGGCCGAAAATACTACCTTCGACCCTTGCGTTCAGGAACACACGACCAACGGCAGTGATCTGGAAATATTGCTGGGGGAGTAGGCAACTGTTACGCGAGGGGATCCGTATACTTGGCGCTGGCTCCTGAGCCATGATCGATGATAGCATGATGGAATGCACCATTAGGCGAGTGGCCATAGGCCTTCTACTTAGCGTTCACGCGGCATTCAACGTGTACGCTCAGGACCCGCAGTTCACGCAGTTCTATGCGAATCCGCTTTACCTCAACCCCGCGTTCGCCGGCACGGCCCGGTGTCCGCGTGTGGTATTGAACTACAGGAACCAATGGCCAGCCCTTTCTGGCACCTTTGTTACCACCAGCGCCAGCTACGATCAGCATGTGGATGGACTCATGGGCGGCCTGGGTCTGCTTGTGACCCATGATCAGGCCGGCCGTGGGACACTGAACACTTCGACCATTAGTGGTATCTATTCATACCAGCAGGCCGTTTCACGGAATTTCTCAGTGAAGGTGGGCTTCCAGGCCACCTATTTCCAGAAATCCCTGGACTGGAGCAAACTCACCTTTGGAGATCAGATCGATCCGCGTCGCGGCTTCATCTATAATACCAATGATGTTCCCCGGGGCGGCTCCGTGGGCAACGCCGATTTCAGTGCCGGCATACTTGGCTACAGCGATGTGTTCTTCGTAGGCTTCGCCGCGCACCACCTTACCCAACCCAATGAATCGCTGATCGTGGGTGAAAGTCCTTTGCCCATGAAACTCACCGGCCATGCCGGCGCCGCCATACCCGTGGGCATGAAAGGGAAGTATGGTACGGCCAAGACGAAGATCTCTCCTAATGTACTATACCAGCAACAAGCCGCGTTCCGTCAGTTGAACCTGGGGTTATACGTGGACCATGGACCGATCACCGCTGGTGTATGGTATCGCACACGCGATGCCTTCATCGCGTTGGTGGGTTTCCACACCGAAAAGTTCAAGTTCGGTTACAGCTATGATGTGACCACCTCTCGTTTGACAACGGCCACCGCCGGATCACACGAGATCAGTATGCAGATGACCTTCAACTGCAAACCAAAGAAGAGAAGGTTCCGGGTGGTAGCATGCCCCACCTTCTGATCCAAGTAATGAAACCCAGCAAGACCATGAGCCTTGTAAGGAAGATAGGTGTATTTGCCGCCGCTGCCGCTTTCTTCAGTAGCTGCCAGTTCGAAAAGAGCGGCGCCACTGGTTGGAACTACAATGATTCCAAGAACGGTGGTTTCGAGAAGACGGCCTTCGAGGAGCAGGAGACCGGCCCGGGATTGGTCCTCATAGAAGGGGGCCAGTTCACCATGGGCCGCGTTACGGATGATCTGCAGCATGAGTGGGACAACATACCCCGTACGGTCACGGTCTCTTCCTTCTATATGGATGAAGTGGAGGTGACCAACTTCTATTGGCTGGAGTACCTTTACTGGTTGGATCGTGTGTATGCGGCCGACTTCCCCGAGATCTACAAGAAGGCCCTGCCGGACACGCT
>JAEZCB010000066.1 GCA_023412755.1 Bacteroidota bacterium | reverse complement strand
GGTTGCTACGTGCTCGATGGAAAGATCGAGCGCAAGAACAAGGTGCGCGTGATCCGCGATGGCATCGTGATCTACACCGGCGACCTCGATACCCTCAAGCGTTTCAAGGACGATGTGAAAGAGGTGACACACGGCTACGAGTGCGGCCTCAACATCAAGAACTTCAATGACATCAAAGTAGGCGACAATATCGAAGCCTTCGAGATGGTGGAGGTGAAGCGGACGTTGGAGGGGTAGGAGGTCCACGGGTGAATTATTTGGGCGTGCCCCGGGCTCAAGGGAGCCGGGTCGCGCTAGGAGTTCAACCTGCACTGCCGCAAAGCTTGGTCCTCGCGCGCTTATAGCTGGTGAGCACAGCTATTGCTGCAACCCCTGCTACCGTATTACCTTCGGGTGTGGCCGAAAAGAAAGAAAAGCCTTTCAAACCCCCGAAGTTCCCGTACCATGCCGTTGTGGTCCATGTGCCGGTGGGTGCCTGGACCTTCGCCTTCATATTCGATCTGCTCACGTGGATGGATATGGTTGGCAACACCCTGGTGCGGCTTTCCTTCTTTTCAATTATCCTGGGGCTGGCGCTGGCATTGGTGGCAGTGCCCACAGGGGTGCTGGACTGGGGTGGCGTGAAACCGGATAAACCAGCATGGAAAACAGGGCTCTACCATATGGCCATGAACCTTTTCGTTACGGTGCTGTTCGCGATCAATCTGGGTGTGCGCCTGGCCGATTGGAGAGAGGCGGAACGTGTGGAGCTCCTGCCATTGGTGCTCTCCGCCATTGGCACGGTATTGCTGCTGATCAGTGCCTGGCTGGGCGGCCGCATGGTGTTCCACCACGGTGTTAGCGTGGCCCGGGGTTCCAAGGAAAAATGGAAGAAGATGGCAGTGAAAGGAGGTTCACATGTGCCAGCGGATAAGTAGACCATGGAAAAGCTACTGCAAGGCCGGCCGATGAAACATCCACTGCACCCATTCCTGGTGCGTTTCCCGATCGCCATGTTCACCCTGAGCCTCATGCTGGATGTGCTCTACCTCATATCACCAGACCTGGTGGGTACACCCCAGGGCGCATGGTACACCATGATGGCCGGGGTGGGCACCGCTTTCCTGGCCGCCATTCCTGGTGTGGCCGATTACACCAGCATCCGCAGGGATCATTCTTCACGTGGCAAGGCCACCACGCACATGGTGCTCAACCTGGCGGTGGTGGTGCTGTATGTGGTGAACCTCACCATCCGCTACAATGAGGCGTTGCACAATGAACCTTCCACCCTGCCGCTGGTGCTATCATTCGTGGCCTTTGGCATGCTGGCCTTTTCCGGGCACCTGGGTGGCAGGTTGATCTTTGATGATGGGGTTGCCGTGGGCCGCCACCGGCGCCGCACCGATCTGCCAAAGAAGACATTCAAGCCCGGCAAGGACGCGGATGCAGGGGATGGTTACGTGAAGATAGCCCGGGACCGCGACCTTGATGATGGTGAGACCATACGTGCCGAGGTGTATGGCACCGTTATCGTGCTGGCGCGTGTGGATGGGCAGGTGCATGCTTTCCAGGAATTCTGCACACACCGGTTTGGCCCGTTGTCCGAAGGGTGCATCCACAAGGGTGAAGTGGAATGCCCCTGGCATCGCAGCCGATTCGATATCCGTACAGGCGAGGTCACCAGTGGCCCGGCCAAGGAAGGCCTGCGCACATTCAGGACAAAGATCCAGGACGAGATGATCGCCGTAGCGGTGGACTGATCTTCATACTCGGCGATAGCTGAACTCCACAGCTTTGGCCTCCTGTCCATCAGGCGTTATGTTGAAATGTGTGATCACCAGCAGTTCCGGTGAGGGCTGTTCCATTTTCGTTCGCCAGCCCCAGTTCGGACCCGGTGGTGCCGGGTAAGAGCCCGATACATCGGGTCTTAGGGGATCGGCACCCGCAGCACCTTCACTGAACATGATGCGCGTGCCGTTGTGGAAGCTGTCCACCCAGGCGGTCTGCCAGCGTCCTTCGCCCAAAAAATGACCGATCATGGCCAAACCCTTCATCGGCTTTCCCTGGAAGGTGCTTTCATACTCATGCAATATGAACATGCCATCCAGCACCTGCCGAAGCTCTCCCTTCACTGTGGCGGTATCCACAGGGTCTCCCTCCTCGAACCACGTGCGGATGGTGCCTTCATACTTGCCCACGCAGTGATTCAGGAGGGCATGCGCACCATTCTTCAGTGAATGTTGGAGCTTGTCGGACATGACTCAGCGCTCTTTGGCGAGACCGGACATCACGATCTCATCCGGTACGATATAACTTCCTGGATGCTCCGTCTTTAGCCGTTCCAGCAGTTCCTCCGCCTCCAGCCGTGTGCAAAGATCACCGACCCGCAGCCGGAAATTAGGAGCCAGCCAGCTGATGTAGGCGGGGATCTCCGGGTATTTCAACATGAAGTCCCGGCGTTTCTCTTCGGCCGTACGCCGATCCCCCAAATAGATCTGCACGCGGAAACCATTGCGGGTGTGTTCGAACTCCGCATGCTGCTCCATCAAGCGTTCGATCCCCGCGTCCAGTTGGATCTCCACATCGCCCGGAGCACGTTGGAGCACTGTATCGGTAGCGGGCGTATCCGCAGGTATTACGGGCGTGGAAGCATGCTCGCGAGCCTCATCATGCCGCTCGAACAATTTCACCGGAGGAGCATCCGATTGCGCAAGGCATGGGAGCGAGAGCAGCGGGAAAAGGAGCAGAGGCAATAGCCGCATGTTGCGCATGAGGCCAAAAGTATGCCGTTGCACCTGTGGTTCTAAGGCGGTTAAGGAGCCTTGATGGAGCGCTGGTTATTTAGAATCACTCTAAATAGTGACGTAGCCGTGGCAAGCGCTCCAACCGACCGCCCCCGGTAAGCCTTGCCGTGTATTTTTGCGCCCGGATCAACGGAAGCAGATCCATCCTAAACCGTCCGGAATGTCGCTTGTATCAAGGATCTTAGAACGTTTCCCCGGGCTATATACAGCATCCCTCACTCTTCTCCTTCTCGTACCTTTCACAGGTGTGCTGGCCCAACCGGAGGACCAGGCACTATACCAGCAAGGGGAGAAGATCTTCCGCGGCAACTGCGCAAGCTGCCATAAGCCGGACAAGGACATGGTAGGCCCGGCAGTCGCGGGTTCGCGTGCGCGTTGGGAAGGAAAGGGAGACATCTACGCCTGGATCAAGAACAGCCAGGCCGTGGTGAAGAGCGGTAATGCATACGCCGTTCAACTGTTCAATGATTGGAATAAGAGTGTGATGACACCGCAGGCCCTCAACGACGAGGAGATCGATGCGGTGCTCTACTATTCGGATAATTACACACCCCCTGTTCAGCCGGGACAAACAGTGGCGGATGGTCCAGTAGCAACGGCACCGGAGGGTGGTGCGGCCTGGCCCTGGCTGGTGGCGTTGGCGCTGCTCTTCGCGATCGTCGCGGTGAGCTTGAGTGGCGTGCGGCGTACGCTGGACAATGCCATCCGGGAGACCGAAGGCCGCGAGCCTGCGCCGGAACTCACCATGTGGCAGGGCGTTAAGCGCTGGGCATGGGAGAATAAGATCCTATCCACGGTCCTCGTGGTATTCGTGCTCACGTATGTCATTGTCGGCTTGTGGAATTGGGCCTTTTATATCGGTGTATACGGTGGTGAGCATGTGGAGAACTACAAGCCGGAGCAGCCGATCCACTTCAACCATACGTTGCATGCCGGGCAGGAGAATCTGGCGATAAACTGCCAGTACTGCCACAGCAGCGCTGAAAAGAGCAAGCATGCCGGGATACCGAGCGCCAATGTTTGCATGAATTGCCACAAGGCGGTGGAATCCGGAGGCGCCACCGGCACCACCGAGATCGCCAAGATCTACAAGGCCGTAGGCTGGGATCCGGTAGCGCAGGCCTATACCGGCAACCCCGAGCCCATCCGCTGGGTGAAGGTGCACAACCTGCCGGACCATGCTTACTTCAGCCATGCACAGCACGTGGCGGTGGGCAAGCTGGAGTGCCAGGATTGCCATGGACCGGTCGATACGGAGATGGACGTGGCCGAGCAGTGGGCGCCGCTCACCATGGGCTGGTGCGTGGAATGCCACAACGATAGGGAGCCGCGCATGGATGGTAATGGCTATTACGATGAGGTGATGGCGCGCCTGCACGAGACAGACCTGGGCCATCGCGAATTGATGAAATACCTGGAGGACGATAGGATAACCGTCAAGGAACTTGGTGGCTGGGAGTGCGCCAAGTGCCATTACTAAGACCGAACAACGGGCACGCATGTCGAGCACGAAACGATACTGGCAGGATCTCGGGGAGTTGGGCAATACCCCCGGCCGGGCCGATGGCGGCAAGGAGGAGTTCCCACAGGAGCTCGCCATCGATCAGGTGCTTTCGGATGAGAAGTTCAACGGTGCCCACACCGGGCGCCGGGATTTCTTGAAATTCCTGGGTTTTTCCATTGGAGCGGCATCACTGGCGGCCTGTGAAGCACCGGTGGTGAAGTCCATTCCGTACGTGAACAAGCCGGAGGATGTGACCCCCGGCGTGGCCAACTGGTACGCGAGCAGCTTCTATGATG
>JAEZCB010000031.1 GCA_023412755.1 Bacteroidota bacterium | reverse complement strand
TGGCGCACAATCACCGCTGTTGATGGTTCCGCTGGTGATGTCGCCTGTGACATCGATACCCCCTACAGAGAAGTAGTAGTCAAAATTGCTGAGGTAGGTGAATGCGTTCTGCACCAATTCCACATTTCTACAACCGTTCAATTCACGGATGCGGAAGCCTCCGATCGGCTGTTCCAACGAGGTGATGGGGCATGCTTCCATATTCCATTTCATGTCCAGGATCACCACGAAATAGTTGTGGTCGAGAAGTTCGATGACCCCGCCGAAATTGACCAACGAATAAGCGTCACAATCCGATGCGATGTCTCCATTGTTCATGATCCCGCCAGCCGCGGATCCCCACCGGATAGTGAATACTGCGCTGGGAACAGCAGTGAAAGCTGCACCCGTCGATCGTGCCCTGATCTCAAAGGAATCCGGTACCGCGGTCGTGTGCAGGCTCAGATCGATCTGCTGTGCGGACGCCTGAAGAATAGCCAGCGAAGCGATAGAAAGGATCGAATATTGGATCAGGTAACGCAATGGCATGATGCTTCGATCAGTGATCAAACCTAAGCAGGTTCATCGATGACGGTCAAAGATCCGTCGATATGTTGACATTTAGCCACTGTTAAAAAAATAGCCCCCACGCCGATCTGGCGCGGGGGCTGTGGATGATCAGTGATCGGATTCCCGATCACTTTTTGTTCTCGTCCTTCACTTCCTCGAAGTCCACGTCGGTCACTTCGGAGTCACTGCCGCTGCTGGTGCTGCCATTGGCCTGGCCTCCACCATTGGCCTGTGCCTGTTGAGCCGCTTGGTACATCTCCTGGCTCGCGGCCTGGAAGGCGGTGTTCAGTTCGGCCATCAGCTTTTCGGTCGCTTCCACGTCCTGCGCTTTGTGCGCATCCTTCAAGCGGCCCAGTGCATCCTCGATCGGTTTTTTCTTTTCGTCCGGGATCTTGTCGCCGTATTCCTTCAAGCTCTTCTCGGTCTGGAAGATCAGGCTGTCGGCCGCGTTCAGTTTGTCCACTTTCTCGCGGGCTTGCTTGTCTGCATCGGCATTGGCCTCGGCCTCTTTCCTCATCTTTTCGATCTCCTCCTTGCTCAGGCCGCTGCTGGCCTCGATGCGGATGCTCTGTTCCTTGCCGGTGGCCTTGTCCTTGGCGCCCACGTGCAGTATGCCATTGGCATCGATGTCGAACGTGACTTCGATCTGCGGGATGCCGCGCGGTGCGGGCGGAATGCCATCCAGGTGGAAGCGGCCGATGGTACGGTTGCCCGCGGCCATGGGGCGTTCACCCTGCAGTACATGGATCTCCACGCTCGGCTGATTGTCGCTGGCGGTGCTGAAGGTCTCGCTCTTCTTGGTCGGGATCGTGGTGTTGGCCTCGATCAGCTTCGTCATCACACCGCCCATGGTCTCGATCCCGAGGCTGAGGGGGGTAACGTCCAGAAGGAGCACATCCTTCACATCACCAGTGAGCACACCACCCTGGATCGCGGCGCCAATGGCCACCACTTCATCTGGATTCACACCCTTGCTTGGTTCCTTGCCGAAGAACTTCTTCACGGCTTCCTGGATCGCAGGGATCCGGGTGCTGCCACCAACGAGGATCACTTCATCGATATCGCTGGTCTTCAGTCCGGCGTTCTTCAGGGCGCTTTCGCAGGGTGCGATGGTACGCTTGATCAAACCATCAGCGAGCTGCTCGAATTTGGCGCGGCTCAATGAGCGTACAAGGTGCTTTGGTATGCCATTCACCGGCATGATGTACGGCAGGTTGATCTCCGTGCTGGTGGTGGAGCTCAGTTCGATCTTGGCCTTTTCAGCAGCATCCTTCAGGCGTTGCAGGGCCATGGGATCCTTGCGCAGGTCGAGGCCTTCATCGTTCTTGAATTCATCTGCCAGCCAGTCGATGATCACCTGATCGAAATCGTCACCACCCAGGTGTGTATCACCATCGGTGGATTTCACCTCGAAAACGCCATCGCCCAGTTCCAGCACGCTTACGTCATGCGTTCCGCCACCACAGTCGAACACCACGATCTTCTGGTCCTGTCCGCGCTTGTCCAGGCCGTAGGCCAGGGCGGCCGCGGTGGGTTCGTTTATGATCCGGCGCACTTTGAGGCCCGCGATCTCACCGGCCTCCTTGGTGGCCTGGCGCTGCGAGTCGTTGAAGTAGGCAGGTACGGTGATCACCGCTTCGGTGACTGTGGTGCCGAGGTAGTCCTCGGCGGTCTTCTTCATTTTCTGCAGGATCATGGCGCTGATCTCCTGCGGGGTGAATTCCCGATCGCCAATGGCCACCTTGGGCATGCCATTGCTGCTGCGTACCACTTTGTAAGGCACCCGTGCGATCTCTTTCGCATCTTCTTCATAGGTGTTGCCCATGAAACGCTTGATCGAGAAGATGGTATTGGTGGGATTGGTGATGGCCTGGCGCTTGGCTGGGTCGCCCACCTTGCGTTCTCCTTCTTGTACGAAGGCTACTACGCTCGGGGTCGTGCGCTTCCCCTCACTGTTCGTGATCACCACCGGCTCGTTGCCTTCCATTACGGCCACACAGCTGTTGGTTGTTCCCAGGTCGATCCCGATGATCTTGCTCATGTCTTTCTGTTTCGCTTTTCCCCCGATCCTTTTCGGGCGGTGCTGCGGCGTTCAATGTCCATGCCATGCCACCTGCTGTCACTCCATTCTGCCACATCAGGAAAAAAGCCTGCACAGACGCAGGCTTTTCAACTGTCAAAAAGGACAGTTTGTCAGGTCAGGGGATCAGTCGCAATTGGCGTGCAGCAGCGAACAGAAATTGAGATGGCCCGTGATGGGGCCGTTCATCAATTCCTGCAGGCTGGCCCCGTTGATGGATTTGCCCCGAAGTTCCTTGGTGTACCGGCTGGCGAAGATGCCATATCCATTCTCCACATTGCTGTATGCCGGCCTTTCCTCAATGATCCCGGAGACCGGTTCACTTAAGGAGAGCACCGTATGGAATTCATCATTGGCCACGGTTATAATGAAGTCCAGGCCTGCGAACTTGCGCTGCACCACTTGGGGATCCGCCGGTACGTTGGCCGCGATCGCGGAATAGAAGCTGGCGCCTTCCATGGGTATTTCCATGGCCATGATGGATTGTGAATTATCAGCTACACGGGTCCCTATACGCTGGGTGAATGAGCGCGGGATCTCATCACCATTGCTGCGTACTTCGATATAATTGAAGCGCCACGAGACTTCATACCGCCGGCCATCACGCGCCGAATTCCAGCGGACGATCTGTGCCACATATCCCTGTGCACCGCTGTAATAGGTCATTTCGATCTGCGGGGCCACCATAATGGCGTGCCATCCGAAATCATTCACCACATTGGTCCTGGCCGTAACGTGCTTGTTCTTCACCATCACATCCAGCTCATACTCCGTATCCTGCATGAGGTAAAGCTGGTACTGGTTCTCCCCGGGATTGAAGGTCACAGCGGTATCCGTGAAGTAGAAGATCTGGTGCTCCGGGCTGTAGAAGGTGCCGGGCACGCGGTTCGCAGTATCCAGCACCAGCTGCATGGTCTTCACGCGCTGCCCATTCTGTATGCGGTGTACACGTGCATACTGGATATCCTCATTGCCATACTCGCTGCTGTCGGGGATCTGTGCGTACACCAGCGCATCGCCCTCACCCTGGAATGCCTTGTTGATCTTCACGAACTGGGTATCCTGCCCCTGGTCCAGCAGGCCATAGACCACGGTGACATCGCGGTAGGGCGCGTTGATCTCCAGATCGGTCTTGCAGGCGGTGAGCGCCAGGGCTGCCATAACAGGGAGGAGGGTCCTTTTCATGTGCGGTATTCCCAGAAGAAGCGGCCAAAGATAGCGGAAGGCTTGAGTAGGAAGGAGTACCGTTGCCTGGCTGAAGTTGCCAGTGGTTGGAAAGGGAATCGGTGATACTGAGCGTGGGTTTTCTTTTCCCGGTCTGTGTATGGTTTATTTCAGATCTCCGGTAGGGTGCCATAGTATGCCAAGCCTCCGCAGGGTCTCCTGAAAGGTACCCTGCGCCATTCCTGAATACCGTAGCCCTTTCAGTAATTGTGAAAAAAATAATACCATGCCACATGTCTCATTTTCAAAGTAAGGGCTTAGCTTCATCG
>JAEZCB010000029.1 GCA_023412755.1 Bacteroidota bacterium | reverse complement strand
GAGGAAACGCACGTCGTTCTCCCAATACATGCGCAGATCGGGCACGCGGTAAAGCAGCTGGGTGATGCGCTCGATGCCCATGCCCAGGGCAAAGCCACTGTATTCCTCCGGATCGATGCCACAGTTGCCAAGCACGGCAGGATCCACCATGCCGCAACCCATGATCTCCACCCAGCCGCTGTGTTTGCAGATGTTGCAGCCGGCGCCCTCGCAGATGGAACAGCTCATATCCACCTCCGCGCTCGGTTCGGTGAATGGGAAATAGCTGGGGCGAAGCCGGATGCCCGCATCCCTGCCGAACATCGACTTCACGAAATGATCGATGGTCCCCTTCAGTTCGGCGAAGTCCACACCCTTGTCCACATACAATGCCTCCACTTGATGGAACATGCAATGTGCCCGGGCGCTGATGGCCTCGTTCCGGTATACCCGGCCTGGTGAAATGGTACGGATGGGTGGCTTGGTAGACTCCATGACCCGCACCTGCACACTGCTGGTATGCGTGCGTAGAGCCCAGTCCTCGGCTGCGCTCGGACTGACATCCTTCCCGGCTGCGCTCGGTGGGGTATTGTCACCGAGGTCTACGAAGAACGTATCCTGCATGTCCCGTGCAGGATGATCCGGGGGGAAGTTGAGCGCGCTGAAGTTGTGATGATCATCCTCCACCTCCGGACCATGGCTTACCGTATAGCCGATGCGGGTGAAGATCTCTACGATGCGCTGCCGCACAATGGTGAGGGGGTGGAGGCTTCCGGTGAAGGAGGTGAGCGCCGGTGCGGATAGGTCCACCGCAGGACCTTGAGCGGTATCCGTACGTTCCACCGACGCCTTCAGCTCTTCCACGCGTACCTGCGCGGCTTTCTTCAGCAGGTTGAGACGCTGGCCCAGTGCCCGTTTCTGCTCCGGGGAGGCCTCCTTGAAGGCATCGAACAGGGCGGGTATGGCGCCATTGCGGCCCATTAAACGTACGCGCACGCGCTCCGCATCTTCCGCTGTTTCCGCTTTGGCCGAGGCCACATCGGCCTCCAGGGCCGCTATCCGCTCCAGTAGCTCCATTCTCTATTTCACACGCATGTACATGCGGATATCCGTGATCGGCCGGTCATGCCCATCCACCGGCTGCGCCGCGATCGCATCAACTACTTCCATCCCCTGCACCACCTGCCCGTACACGGTATAGGCACCGTCCAGATGTGGTGCACCGCCAAGGGTGGAATACAGGTGCCTTTCGGCTTCGGAATAGGTATGGGGCTCCCCGTATCGCACACTGCGTTCCTCCAGTTTGTCCAGATCGGCTGCCTGATAAGTGCGCCCCTGTACGATATAGAACTGGCTGGGGTGCGACCTGCGTCCGGGGTCGACATCATCGCCCTGCCGTGCGGCAGCGAGTGCCCCTCTTTTGTGGATCAGCCCCGGCGCGATCTCCGGCGGCAGTTTGTCCTCATCCGCGGATCCCATGGCGCCCTTCTTACCGGAAACCACCGGATCACCGCCCTGTATCATGAAGCCGGGTATCACCCGGTGGAACAATAGGCTATCGTAATGCCCCGCTTTAGCCAACCGCAAAAAATTGTCGCGATGCAACGGGGTCTCATTGTAAAGTTCCACCACAACGGTGCCCAGATCGGTGATGATCTCCACCTGTGCACGGCGCTTGTCTGGAGCGGGCTGGGCCAACAGGATCAGAGGCGCCAAAACCAATAGTAGCACCGTCAAGCCCTTGCGGACCCTCCACTTCCGTGATAACCTGATGTTCCCTACATTTGACATCCGCCAAGCATCGCCTTTCCGGGCGACCAAAAGTATACCAATGCGTACATCCCCGGTCCGTCGCGTTCTTACCACCGCGCTGATCCTTGCCGCCGCCGTGCCCTTCATGGCCTCCTGCAACAAGGAGAAACCCACTACGGCCGTGATCTCCGTACGCTATCTGGATGGTACGCCGGCCAGCGAGGCCTACGTGCGCCTCTTCGCCAATCCACCGGTGCCCCTGGGCGATCAGACCCGCCTGAACAAGGAGGGTTTCACCAATGGCTCAGGGCAGATAACTTTTGATTATACCGACTTCTATGAGAAGGGCCAGTCCGGGTTCGCGATCATGGACATCGAAAGCAGCAAGGATGGTCTGGTGGGTAAGGGATTGATCAAGATCGAAGAGGAAAAGGCCAACGAGGAGACCGTGTACTTGAACACGCCCTGATATGCTCCAGCACCCCTCCCGCTAAGTGGTCTCGAAATAGGCGATCACCGCCTCCTTCATCAATCGCTCCTGTTCCTCCCCGCCCAGCGCGGGCAGGTCCCTCACCCGTTCAAAATGCGGCCATCCATCCGCATCGCGGCCCAGTTCGCGGTAATAGCCGTAGGGGGTGAGCACCACACAAATGGCGATGTGCATGAGGTTCACTTTCTCGTCTTTCTTGAAATCCCGCGCGTGCTGCCCCAACTCCTGCACCCCAATGAGGAAAAGGATGGCGTTGAGGTCCAGCGGCCCACCGAATCGCTCCGAAAGGCGGGACACCAGATCTCGCCAGCGTTTCTGAAAGTGCAGGTCCACGGTGTACAAAGATCGGACTGCATGCCGAATACGGATCATTTGGCATCTTCACGGCCGCTTCCATCCGCGACACATGCCGAACTGGCTGGACCTCATCATCCTATTGATCCTGGGTATCGCTGCTGCGAAAGGCTACAAGCGCGGCTTCATCATCGAAGTGTGCTCCTTCCTGGCGGTTTTGGTCGGCGTGTATGCGGCGGTCCATTTCAGTGACGCTGTGGCGGCATGGTCTGGCTTGGATCCGGAGCGTAGGATCACGGCCTTCCTGATCACCTTTCTGTTGGTACTTCTCCTGGTGCATCTACTCGCCCGTGCACTTACTAAGCTCATCGACCTGGCCATGCTCGGCTGGGCCAATAAGATCGCCGGGATCGGTACTGGTCTGTTGCGATCGGCATTCATCCTGAGCGTGATCCTCAATCTGTTCCTGGCCTATTCAGGTGGTGGTATACCCCCGGCAGAGGCACGCGCAGGTTCAGTGCTCATGGAGCCGATCCGTTCCTTCTCCACTTTCCTGCTTCCCAAACTCAAGGATCCCAAATGGGTCGACGACATGCTGAAGGATCTTCGCAGAGAGGCGGAATTGTGGCGGGAAGATCCGGGGGAGCACTAGCGTGATCCCGTTCCCGCATTTCGGCAAAGCCTACACCAATGCGAACTTTGTGCTACGATGCGCGAACTCGATGTGCGGGAAAAGGCCCGGCTGCTTCCTCACCAGCCAGGGGTGTACCAGTTTTACGATGAGGATGGTAAGATCCTGTACGTTGGCAAGGCGCGCGATCTGAAACACCGCGTTTGCAGCTACTTCGCGAAACACCATGCGGATGGTAAGACAAACCTGCTGGTAAAGCGGATCGCGGATCTGCGCGTGATCATGGTGCCTACCGAGTTCGAGGCTCTGCTGCTGGAGAATTCACTGATCAAGCAACATCAGCCGAGGTACAACATCCTGCTGCGGGATGACAAGAGCTTTCCATTCATCCGCATACGCAGCGAGCGTTTTCCCCGGGTGGAAGGCATGCGCAATCCGGAGGAGGACGGCAGCGAATATTACGGCCCTTATGCCAGCGTGCGTACCATGCGCACCGTGCTGGATCTGGTGCACAAACTGTACAAGCTGCGCACCTGCAACTATGATCTGCATCCAAAGAACATCGAGAAAGGCAAGTTCAAGCGATGCCTGGAATTCCACATCGGGAATTGCAAGGCGCCTTGCGAAGGCTTGCAGAATGAGGAGGAGTACATGGTGAACATGGACCACGTGCGGCAGATCGTACGCGGCCGTGTCACCGGTCTGATCAAGTTGATGAAGGGCCTGATGCAGGAGCATGCGCGGAAACTGGAATTCGAGGCCGCCGAGGAATACCGGCAGAAGATCGAGCAACTGGAGAAGTACCGTGCGAAGAGCATCGTGGTGAACCCGGACATCGGGGATGTGGATATCCTGGGGCTGGTGAGCGATGCGGGCAACACATACGTGAACTATATGCGCGTGATCGACGGCGCATTGGTACACGGCATCACCATCGAACTGAAGCAACGGCTGCAGGAGCGCGATGTGGAAATGCTGCAACTGGCCATTGCGGAGATCCGCCAGCGATACCACAGCAATGCACCCGAGGCCATTGTGCCATTCGATCCGCAGATCGAAGTGCCTGGTGTCACATTCACCGTGCCTGTGCGGGGCGACAAGAAAAAGCTCCTGGAGTTATGTGAACGGAATGCGCGGTATTTCATGCTTGACCGGCGGAAACAAGAGAGGCTCACCGACCCCGAAGGGTCCACCACCAGGCTGCTGGAACAATTGAAGCAGGATCTACGCTTGATTGAATTGCCCCGCCATATCGAGTGTTTCGATAACAGCAACACCAAGGGTACTGATCCGGTGAGCGCCTGCGTGGTGTTCAAGGATGGTAAGCCCAGTAAGAAGGATTACCGCCACTTCAACATACGCACGGTGGAAGGCCCGGATGATTTCGCAAGCATGAAAGAGGCGGTGGGCCGTAGATACAAACGGCTGTTGGATGAGGAGGCTGAATTACCCCAACTGATCGTGATCGATGGCGGCAAGGGCCAGTTGAGCGCGGCGGTGGAGGCTTTGGAGGAACTGGATCTGCGCGGCAGGATCGCCATCATCGGCATCGCGAAAAAGCTGGAGGAGATCTACTTCCCCGGCGATCCCTATCCGCTGCATATAGACAAGCGCAGCCAGACACTAAAGGTGATCCAGCATATGCGAAACGAGGCGCACCGCTTCGGCATAACACACCACCGTGGACGCCGGAGCAAGCGCGTGGTGCGAACAGGCCTCGAAGACATTCCCGGCATCGGCCCGGGCACAGCGAAGAAATTGCTCACGCGTTTCGGCAGCATGAAAGGTGTGAAGGAGGCACTTCCCGAGGATGTGATCGCCGAGATCGGAGCGAAGAAGGCGGAGGTGGTTTTGCGGGCGCTGGCGGGGGTGGGGTGAGGGGTGTTTAGAACCACCACGGATCGGTCGCAGACCGTAGACCTTGGATAATTCACTCCACCACCAGCTTTCCACCCGTGAGCCAGGTGGTGCCGTTGGTGATGTGGAGGTGGTAGAGGCCGGAACTCGGGTGATAAAGTGAGAAGGTGAAAGAGTGAGAAAGTGAAACGCCTGCCGCGTTACCATTACCCCCGCCCCGCAGTACTGCGGCCCCTCTCCCAAGGAGAGGGGAGACCGCCTGCCGATACACCACTTTGCCATCCATGGAAACAATGGACAGCTCCAGGTCTTTGGTTTGCACCGAAGGTGGCAGATCCAGCTCCACATGCACCTGCCCACGGCTATGCACCGGGTTGGGCCAGATGCGCAGCGCATCCAACAGATTGGTGGCCTGTTCTTCTATGCCCACGCTGTTGCAGCCGGGCACGATGCAGCCCTGCCCATCCACCTTCACCACCCAGGCATCCTGGCTGTAGCCGGGCGGATACTGTTCATTGAGCGGGTTGTAGGTGGGGCCGGTGGCGATGAAGCCACCATCGGGTGTGGGCAGCACATCGTAGAACTGGCCGGTGCCGGTGCTTATCACATCATCCTGGTAGAAGTAGCGGAACATCCAGAGGCTGTCGCCTTCGCTGGTGGTGCGCAGGAGCACGCCCTGCATGCCGCCGGCCTCTTCGGAAACACCGCAGGCGATGATGTCGCCGGTGGGGGTTTCTTTGACGGTGTAGAGGACTTGGAAAAATGCAGGGCTCGCATATTCCTTTTCCCAGATGATCGATAGATCCAATGGATCTACCGCTGCCAGATAGAATCGGTCTTGGAGATAGTTCGGGGCATATGGGACATTACTTGCAACCAGAATGTCTCCATTACTCAACAAAGAGATCGAAGGTCCCCCAGCTAAAACTGTTTCGGGCCAGAGCGCATCTGTAATGATCTCTCCACTGGGATCCGCCTTGATCAACCAATGAGTTCTTGTGGTGTTTGTAGGATATTTGGATCCTCCGAAAAGAAGATTTCCATCTGGTAGCTCGACGACAAAGACCAAGGCATCGGTTTGTGGACTGGGTTGTCCATAGGTCTTTCGCCAAACTTCATTGCCCACATCATCCGTCCGGATCGCAAATCCATCCAGATAACCGGTGGCCTGAGTCTGACCTACAATGATGAAACCACCATCCTGCAGCCGCTTCACCTGAAAGGCATTCCAGCGCGGGCCGGGGTGGCCTAGGTTGCGGGTGAAGACCGTATCACCATTGGCATCGAAGGCGGCCAGGTGTACCATGAGGTTATCATCCAGATCCTCGATGCTGCCAGCCACCACCACGCCACCGCCGGGCATGCTATCACAGCAGTTGGCCCAGCCAGCGGTGTAGCCATGCATGGGTGGGAAAAAACGTTTATCCCAAAGTTTTTCACCGGTTGCACCGTTGATCTTCGTTAGGCCTACCGCGTAATGGGAAAAATACAGCCCTGGCTCAAGAGTATCCATTTCAGAGCTTACCACGATCACGATATAGTCGTTGTCCAATGTTCTTTCTATACCCCAAGAGCCATTGGGCCTTCCGATATCCCTTAGATCATAGCGCTTGTTGAATGTCTGACCCCATACGGACCAGACATTCAACAAAGCAACTATAAGGTAAAGCGAACGCATCAGCGCTGTACCAAAAGCTTCACCTGGCCGATCAAGAGGTCATCCGCAATGACGCTGGCGATATACATGCCATTGGGCAATTGCTGGGTATTCATTTCGAAGATCCCCATGGTATTGCCGATCCGTTGGTTGGTGTACTGCCTGCCGACCAAGTCATGCACGCGCAGTTCCGCCATCTCCACACCTTCTGGCAACTCATACACCAGCCACTGTTCACCGGCAGTAGGGTTGGGATAGGCTTCAAGCGAGAGAGGCGTTCTTTCGGTGCTTTGCGCCTTTTCGTGTACCATGCGTTTGGCACCGCTTTCTTCTGGAAGAATGATGATCTCTTCGGGCAATTCATTGCCGAGAGCGTGCAGCCAGGCATTTGCCTGCGCACTCCCGATCACATCACGATCCGCAGCCAGAGCTTCCAGATAAGCTAGCGTGGCAGGGGAGGGTTCCAGCCAGCCTGCATCCTGTTGCTCCTGGGCATACAGCTTCAATAGGCCGTATAGTTGAGGCTCTTCGCCAGCGGCTTCCTTGGCGGCGGCAAGCCATTCCAGCGAAGCATGCTCCTCCTTGGCAGCCAATATACCGGCTTCAGTAAGTGTTGCATTGGGTGCATCGTATTGGTTTACCCACAGGAGCAGACTGTCCATAGAGGCGGTAACGTCAAGGCTGTCCAACCAGGCTTCGTTTCCAAGGCCGTAGATCGCTTCGGCCCGCAGCTGGCCATGCCAGGCCATTTCTGCTTCGATCACGCTGAGGAGATTTACATCGCCTGTCTGTGCACCTTCCACAAGATCCACATAGAAGGGGGCGAGATCACTTTCGTACACTGTTGTTCTCTTCATCGCATTTCGAATATAGGTGGTACTTCGGCTTCATATCACGTATCTACGGCACTTATGATCTGGTGTGGTCGTATGTTTTTACCCATATCACGTCCGCCGTATGGCGGACTTCAAAGCACAGTGCTCGCGTCACCTTCAACGCAAACCCAAACCTCCGCCGGGTCTCACGCAGTGGACCCTGCGGTCAGGGCCGACATCCAAGGCATTGATCTGATCATCTAATTTTCTGATCTTCTGATCGTCTCACTCCACCACCAACTTCCCACCCGTGAGCCAGGTGGTGCCGTTAGTGATGTGGAGATGGTAGAGACCGGAGGCTAGTGTCCCGCTGGACAGCGGGAGGTGAATGGTAATTGGTGAATTGTGACCAGAGATCGCCTGCCTATACACCACCTTGCCATCCATGGAAACGATGGAAAGTTCCAGGTCTTTGGTGTTCACTGAAGGTGGCAGATCCAGTTGCACATGCACCTGCCCGCCTTGGGCAACGGGGTTAGGCCAGATGCGCAA
>JAEZCB010000277.1 GCA_023412755.1 Bacteroidota bacterium | reverse complement strand
CGCCACTGCTGTCCCCGACACACTGCAGATTGTAAATGCCATAGAAGGAGACGTATGTTCCGCTTGCCAGTGGTGCTGGATCATTGACAACGACAGGGAATGTCGCACTGCATCCAAGGTCGTCCGTTACTTCCAGCGTGTAGCTCCCGGCCTCAAGATCATTGAGGTTTCCGGCGATTGAATGGAATCCAGCGGGCCCTGTCCAATCAAACGCGTAGTTCCCTGATCCACCAGTGATGGTGGAGTTGATCGAAGCGATAGAGCCACCTGGGCACGTGTTATCCGTAACATCGAATTGGGCGGCGATGGAAGGTGCCGCTTCCAGGGTGATGGAACTCTGTATGCTGCAACCATTGGCATCCGTGATGGTCACCGTATAGGTCCCCGCACCGAGGCCAGCAAGATCCTGATCGATCGATCCGAAGCCATTGGGTCCGGTCCAGCTGTATTGGTATTCAGGCGTGCCGCCCGTCACCGAAAGAGTGATGGAACCCTCATTTCCAGCACAGCCTACCTGCCATCCACCCCCAATATCAGGGGCGCTGACCTGTGGCTCCAGTGGGTCTGGGCCATCCAGAGTGATGGAGGCCTGAGCCTGGCATCCATTAGCATCTGTGACCTGTATGTCATACGTGCCGGGTTGAAGATCGGTGGGGTCCTGGTCGGTGCTGGAGTAACCGTCAGGGCCGCTCCAAACGATATCGTATCCTCCTACACCACCAGTGATGCTGGTGTTTATGGATCCAGAACCCGCTCCATGGCACGGTATCTCATGACCGCCATTGAAACTCGTGCTGGCCAGGCCGATGGAAACCGGTGCGGGCTCTGTGATCTGCACGGATCCCTGGGTCACGCAACCATTGGCATCGGAGATCGTTAGTGTGTATGTACCTGCGGCAAGGTCGGTCTGGTCAAGGCTATTCGAAGTAAAGCCACCAGGTCCGGCCCAATCCACATCATACCCGGGCACTCCACCTTGAATGGTCGCTGTTATGGCACCATCGGTGGCCCCAGTACAACTTACCCCATAGCCGCCCGGAGCTGCCGCGACATTGATATCCGTTACAAGTGCAGGTGGCGCGGTGAGGGTGTAGGTTGCGCTGGCACTACATCCATTCACATCGGTCACCATGATATCATACGTGCCGGCACCAACACCATTCAGGTCTTCGGTCATCGCTCCATTGCTCCATAAGAATGTCAGCTGGTCATCACCACCGGTCACGGAAAGATCGATCGTTCCATCATCTGAATCGAAACAGCTTACTCCGAAACCATTGTGCTCGGACAGGGCCGCATGCAACTCCATCACCTCCGGAGCGGCCAATTCAACAGTGGCGCTCGCGGTGCAGCCATTGGCATCGGTGACAAGTACATCGTATGATCCAGCCGCAAGACCAGTAATGTCCTCCGTAGTGGCATTGAAGCCCTGGTTATTGGACCATTGGATCATGTACGGCATGATGCCCCCGCTCACGCTCATATCAATGGATCCATCATCGGTGCCGGAACAGGATGTGTTCGCTCCTCCAGGGTAAAGGGAAAGCTCAAATTCGAGCAGTAATTGTTCCGGTGAGTTCAAGACCACCGTGTCCTGGATAGTGCAACCATAGGTGTCCGATATATTGAGGTAGTAAATGCCGGCATCGAGATCCACAGGGTCTTCAATGCCCGTTGAATTACCGTATTCATCGCTCCAGACAATGTTGTAAGGAGCGTTACCGCCTTCAATGGTCAGGTCCAGCCAGCCATCAGAGGCTCCTGCGCAGCTTACGTTCCACCCATTATGGTCGGATATGGCGATCGTGTGCGTCAAAGGCATCTGAGGACCTTCGATCGCTACATACAGGTATTTGGGATCATCACACCCATTGTTGTCCAATACCACCACCTCATACTGTCCCGGCGCAAGGCCGGTGGCCGTGTTGCCATACTGTGGCGGTTCGGTGTTCCAGGTGATGGTGAAGGAGTTGCTACCACCGGTGACAAGGATGGTGGCCCACCCGTCATTCGCGCCGTAGCAACTGACATTCCCCTGGTCTTCGATCATTCCATCGATCCCGAATTGCGGACCACCGATGGTGACATTCGCACTTGCGGTGCATCCATTCAGGTCGGTGACGGTTACTGTATAGGTGCCCTGTGGAAGATCGGTCGCATCCGCTCCGGATTGCACTGGTTCGGTGTTCCACTCATATGTATATGGCGGTGTTCCGCCAGTTGCCATGGCGGATGCGGTGCCTTGGGCACCACCAAAACACAACTCATTGGTGTATCCGGTGATGGAGACCTGAAGTGCAGCCCCCGGACCATCGATCTCGATCGGCCCCTGCGACGTGCAGCCATGCGCATCTGTGACCAATATGGTATGGGTACCCGCAGAGAGACCGGTGACCTCGTTGCCAGCCAGTGGGGTTCCGTTATAGCTGAACGTGTACGGAGCCGTACCACCTTGTGCATCAAGGGTCGCATTTCCATTGCCATCGCCGAAACAGATCACGCTGCCACCACTTGTTACCAGTGGTGCACCGAGAGGACCGTCGGGTTCGCTGATGGTGACCGAAACGTTGCTCTGGCAACCGTTGGCATGTTGGGCCAGCCCGTTGTACGTGCCCGCTGAAAGGTTGCTCAATGTGCTGCCATACTGAGGTGGCTGTGTGTTCCAGACGATCGATTGAGCGCTGGAAGGACCATTAACACCGACCGTGATGCTGCCAGTGTTGGCTCCTGCGCATAGTACATCGGTCTGGGCGATCATCTCGATCGCGGAAATACCTGGTTGTGCTATGTTCACCGAAGTTCCCGCCATACAACCATTGGCATCCGTGATGGTGGCGGTATAGGTGCCGCCAACGGTGAAACCGGCTGTGGGACCACTTTGTGGTGGTGTGGTGTTCCATGCGTAGGTATAGGGCGGAGTGCCTCCGGATGCAACAGCTGTCGCGGAACCCTGGTCCATGGATCCCCCCTGACATTCCAAGATATGGGAAACATTTTGGGTGCCAGCGGACAATGTGTTCGGTTGCGTGATCACGACACTGCCTGTCGTAGCGCACCCATACCCATCGGTGATAGTTACCGTTCTGGTACCGGCGCCTAGTCCAGTGCTGGTGGCAAGGGTCTGTACAGGTGAGGTGTTCCAGCTATAGGTATACGGCGGTATGCCGCCGGTGACCACGGCAGTCGCGGATCCATCATTCGCACCATTGCATGTAACATGTGAAATACCATCGAAAGTGATCAGGAGCTGTGGTGGCTGAGTGAGTGAACGGCTCGCGGTCGTGGTGCAACCATTGGCATCGGTGACCGTTACCAGATAATCGCCCGCAGGCACATTGGAAAGGTTCTGTCCGGTGGAACTGAAGTTGGCGGGACCGGTCCATGCGTAGCTGTAAGGGGCCGTTCCTCCGGTGACGTTGAGTCCGATGTTGCCGGTGCTGGTACCATGGCATGCTATGTTCTGGCCATAGGTGAGCATGGTGGTGGTTGTACTGGCGGATAATACCGATGGTGAGGTTAGATTGAAACTCTGGGTGCGTACACAGCCCATCGCGTCGGTCACGGTGATCGTATAGGTCCCCGCAGGAATGTTCACCAGATCCTCCGTGCTAAAGGTGCTCCCATTGGGACCTGACCATGCGAATGCGAACGGAGGTGTACCTCCAGCTATGGATAAATTGATGGCACCATTGTTCTGTCCATGGCATAAGGGCCGGGTTGTCACAGCCGAAAGTGACATTGAGTTCACTGTAACGGTACGGCTGAAGCTTCGCGTGCAATCTCCCTTCGTGATGGTGACGGTGTAGGTGGTGGTGGTAGAGGGTGAGGCGATCGGTGAAGCGATGTTGGTCGCACTAAGCCCGGTCGCGGGGCTCCAACTGTAGCTATCTCCACCACTGGCTTGGAATTGCACACTGCCGGCGGAGCAGATGCTGACATTTCCCGGCACCACGCTCGCAGGTAGAACATCGGTGATGACCATATCCACCGAATCGATGCTCAATGAGGGACAAAGGGGATTCCCGAGAATGAAGCGGAGGTGCTCATCCACTTCGGTGATGCCATCGGCTATGGGGACCACGGCCACATCCACGTACGTACCCCCTGCCGGGATCACAGCCTGCTTGGCCACCAGCGGATCCGGGTCACCAATAGCTTCGATATCCACGCCGTTCGTGGCTGTTCCAGTGATGTAATATTCCACGATGAGCGGGTCTGGATCCGCCTGCGGCCTTGCAAAACGAATGTGACCAGGGTTGCAACCTTCCACGAGCTCCGGGATCCCGGCCAGGGTAAAGGCTTCGATCGTGATGTTGTTGCTCTTGATCTTCTGGATGAAGAGTCCGCTATCGAACTGGCGATCGGACGCATCCGCCACGATGATCTTCATATGGTAGGTCTGGCAGGGAGCTACCGCTGTATGTGCTTTCAAGTGATGAGTGAAGCCATCGTACTGGATGTGTTGGCCACCGGTATTGTCATAGTAGTACTGGGTGTTGCTGCCGTTGTTCACTGTATTGATGCTCACTGGAAGCGAGGTGCCCGGAACGAGAGCGATGTTCTTGTCCCCATTCATTCCAGGATCCCCAACTATACCAGGACCGCTGATGAAGAATCCGAAAACATCGTTGTACTGTGATCCCACCCATTCATTGTATTCCTCGCTGCCAAAGACCACATCGAAGTTGATGGAGTCCCCACTTGGGATCAGATCGAATTCCAGCTTGCAGGCATCGTAGGTCGTACGGCCTGTGGCGATGTTCAACAATGGATCACCAGGTGTGTTCTGCTGAAATGTGCGATTCTGCACATTGTTTGGGCCGACCGCGTTCGTGATCCTGCCTGTGGTGAGCAGTACGCCTTCGCTCGCGCCCAGAAGGCTGCCGTTATAAAAGAAGGATCCAAACCCTTCCGAGTGACACTGGATGGTCGGGTTTTCGATCCGTACGCCCTGGCCTTCCAATGAGTTCACCAGCACTTCCAGATCCGTCTGTGGTGCCACTGTGAGCTGTGCGGATGCCAATGTTGGCACGAACAGGATCAGGGTGATAAGGGGTGATACCGCGTGTAACCGTTCCTTCATCATCATACCCATCATTGGTTACGTACTTGTGCACAGCGCTCTTCGGCCATCCGGAGATCCCATGCCTGTTCAGTGATCCGCTGCCTTGCCACACGATGTTCCATCACCTGATCGACACGTGCGCGTAGTTCACCCCGATGGCCAGCGCCCTGCTCGAAGACGAGGATGCCCGCTGGGACGCAGGAAAAGAGGAGGCGGAGGTCTTCGCTTCCTTTCAGATCCCGTTGGATCTTATCCCGCACCTCCGATGTAAGGCCTTCGATCCGTAGAGCGAGGGTACTCTGTTCCACGGGTGTTTGTGCCTGCACCATGGCCGCCCACGATAGGGATACCACCACGGCGAGTAGATAGATGAACCTTGATATCATGTCCTTGCTTGGTGTGCATGGCTTGGTACACCATACACGATGAGCAAGGACTTATACTTTCCCTACCTGAAAAAGGTTATGCGGCTTAAGATGCGCCGGATCCCTACCTCTGGCGAAGCACTTCGTGCAGAACGATGCCTGCCGCCACAGAGACATTGAGCGAGCCGATCTTGCCGGCCATGGGTATGCGCACCAGTTCATCCGCCATGCGGAGTACCGGATCGGATATGCCCTGATCTTCCGAACCCATCACGATCACCAATGGTCCACGCAGCACCGCATCCGCGAGCATGGTGTGCCCTTTCTCGGTGCAGGCCACGATACGCGCGCCATGTTCACGCGCGCGTTTCAGTCCGTCGGTAAGCTTATCCACACGGCATACAGGCTTGCGCATCAGTGCACCGGCTGAGCTCTTCACAGCATCGGGACCAAGGCGGGCGGTGCCGGTCTTGGGAACAAGCAGCGCATGTGCTCCGAAACATTCGGCGCTCCGTGCTATGGCCCCCATGTTGCGCACATCGGTCACATTGTCCAACGCTACGATCAGCGGCACACCGCCTTTTTCATAGATGGCGGTGATCACTTCATCGAGATCCTGCTGGTCCACTTCGCTCAACAAGGCGATCACTCCCTGGTGTTCCGTACGGGTAAGACGATCGAGCTTTTCGGCTGGGACCATCTGCCAGGGCACTCCCTGTTGTTGGGCAAGTTGCCGGATCTCGCGTACACCTTCGCTGCCGCCATCCCTCCGGAGCAGCAGGCGTTCCACATTCCTGCCTGATCGCAATGCTTCGATCACCGGCCAAACGCCCACCACCATATCCTTGGATGCCATGGTGTAAAGGTCGCGCGTCTAATTCTGATACACCCTGCCGTTCCGCCAGCTTTCCACATTCCGGTACCATGCACCCTTCAGCAGCGGATCGCGCTCCAGCACAAGGTCATTGTCCGTGAAAGGCCCATTCCTTTGGGTGAAGTTGAATGTCAAGCTCATCAGGTTGTTCTCCTCGCCATAGATCCACGTCTCGTTCAGATCCGTTTTGTAGATGGAGCTTGGAGTACCGAATATGATGTGGACCAGTCCCCGATCGGTACGCCAGCCTTCCACATGGGATGTGAAGTGCCGGTTGGCATTCTCCACACGCGAGTAGTAGATGCGGATGGCCTCTCGTGCCCGCTCGCGATCACCTGCCGCATCCAGCCAGAATTTCTCGATCGCCCGCCGTGGCTCCTCCGCCTTCGAAATACGCTCGAATTCCTGCATGGAAGTGATGTAGCGCAGCGGGCGTAGCATGTCGGCTCCGGTGCCCACGTAAGGATAGGTTTCGGAAAGTACGAATACCGTATAACCAGCATTGGAAGTACTATCGGTGCTGAGGTGATAAGTGCCGGGCCGATCCAGGTGCAGCAGCGCATGTCCCTCCTCATCGAGTTCTACAACGAAACTGCTGTCCTGTCCGGGTTCATTGCCTTTGCGCGCATCGGTGGTGAAAACAGGTGCAGGAAGGCTTCCATCGGAAGAGTGATAGGTACCTTTCAGTGTGCGTTCCTTCAGCAGTTCGCAACGCAATTTCACGCTTTCGCCTACGGTCATGTGATCATCGAAAAGGGGGAGGTCCGTATCCGGATCCAGTGGCAGGAAGTATTGTCGTGGGCCATGGGGGTCCCGCTCCACACGTAGAAAGAGTGAGGTCTGGCTCTCGCGGTTCAAGTCCCGCGCGGTCACCTTCACTACGAATGAACGGTTCTCATTCCGTCGCATCTCCATGCTGCCGATCAATTCCATATCCTCGGAAGTATCCACGCTCTTATCCTGCACAAGCGTGCTCGCACTATCCAGAAGGTTCTTCGCGGTCCAATCCGTATAGCTTTCATAAGTGATCCGAACAGCAGCGCGGTAGGGGCCACCGGATCCATCGCTCTTATAGAGCAGGTCGCGTGTCTGAAGCTTGTAGTAGATCACCGAGTGGTCCGGTGAATTGTTGTGGACGCGGGCCGCCAGGTTCAAGGATCCTCCGCCCTTGCCATAGATGTGGGCGAAATTGTCTCGCTTGGTGGTGGCCGCAGGACCTGCGCAACCCCATATAGCCAGCAGTGATACCAACAAGGCCAGTTGAATGCTCGATCGCCCCATGTGTTGCTACAGAAACGCTACATACCCCTTGTAAGTGCCCAGGGTGTATGCTTCCGAAAGTTACGATGGCCGCATTATCCGGGAACAGGGTACTAAACGGCCGGTCAATTGTCCAGCACCACCAAACGCGTTCCCACCGGCACCTGATCGTACAATTCGATCACATCCTTGTTCCGCATACGGATGCATCCACGAGAAACAGGCCTTCCGATAGCCGCTTCGTTGCTCGTACCATGGATATAGATGAAGCGTTCATGGCTATCGCGCTGCCCGCCACGGTTATGGCCCGGCTCCAGGCCTTCCAGCCAGAGTACCCGCGAGGTGATCTGGTCCCTGTCCTGATGTCCGGCGGCGAGTGTGTCCGCTACTTGCCCGGAGAAACGGCGATCCTTGAGAACGCCAAAGGCGGGCACTCCGTCACCGAATTTTTCACTGATCCTATGTAGACCGGTGGGTGTGCGGAAGCTGTTCTTCTCACTACCCAGTCCATTCTGTGCAGTGGATATGGGATACTCCTTTAGCAGCTTTCCATTTCTTACATGGAACATGCTCTGGCGGTGTACCGAAACATAAAGAAGGTCCCCACGGTGGTAAGATGTATCATAGTACGCTTCCATCCACTCCAACAGCAGGTCCACGATGCCCTGCTTCGGATGCTCGCTATAAGCGGTATCGGTGGTCGAAAAGACCGGGAATGCCCAGATGATCATATGGAACCAAAGGAAGGTCCGCATCAAGCGCCAAATTATCCAGTTGTTCTACGCGAAGCAGGGTTGATCGGATGCGAGATATCCACGGTGCCAAGTGTGCCATTGGGAAGATCCGCCTGTGGATGGAACAAGATCGGGGAGGATCGTGGAGCCCCTTTCCCGCTGCGTTCTAGTCGTCCAGAACCCTTCTTCAATACAGTCGTCGGATCACAGGGGGCATCCATCGGCGCGGAGTTGAGGTCGGACCGCCATTCGTTCGTTCCGGCTCCGGAGGGCGTGGCAACGGTATCCGATCTGCTGACAACCCATCAAATTATAAAAGACCATGAACACTTCGTTCAAGACCTGGAACCTGGCCCGCATGCTGGCCCTCGGTTCTTTTGTTTTCGCACTTGGAGCAGCGGCCCAGACCACTCCGAATAACAACCGCCAGGGTGGTGAGACCATGGATTCTCCACCACCTCGCAACGAGCGTGCAACGGAAGTAGGTGCCGGTGAAAATGCCGCGTGGATGCGTTTCGATGACCGTACTACCTCAGATTGGGATCTGGATGACGATCAACGCCAGCGCCTTCAGGAGCTTGATGAGCGCTACGATCGCGAGTATCGCGACTTGGGTGATGATCCGATGAATAGTCCCCGTTACAATGAATTGCGCGATCGCCGGAATGAGGAAGTGCGCGGTATCCTTAGCGAGGAGCAATACGAGCGCTACGAGCGTACCAACCGGGCAACGCCGGGCACAGGTACAACACCGGGCACAGGCACCACACCGGGCACAGGCACCATGCCTCGTAACTAAGATCAACATACGGCCATCGGTGCTGGCGAGGGTACCGATGGACATGAAAAAGCGGCACTTCACGGTGCCGCTTTTTTCATGTGGATACTTCCGCTAGCCTTCCCTTAAAATAAGCTGATGAAGCCGAAGTGGATCTTTCCAGCACGGAACAGGATCGGATTGTCGAATTCCCGGCCAAGTGCATAGGTGAGGCTGAACAAGCCCGCCTTTGTCTCGAAGGTAACGCCTGCACCGAATCCCAGCGGTGTATCAACCAGCGGTTCTTCCCGCGCTACATCCTCCCACCATGCCTGGTCCATGAATAGGAAGAAGTTGGAATTCTCTTCGAAAAGGAACCGGTACTCCAGTGTGCCAATGGCATAGGAGGAGGCGAAGATGGACGCTTCATCCACACCACGCAGGGTGCGAAGGCCACCAATGCGATACAATTCGTTCCGGTAGAGGTCGTCATTCACCATCCAGCCACCTTGTCCGGCGATCCGGATCGTGCCGCGCCGCCCGAACCCGATGTGCGCGACCGCCGACCCGTTCAATTCATACTGTATGCTTTCTATGTCGGGCGTGGGTTCTTCCTGGGTGAAGACCGCCGTACGGGTGCGTTTTCTGCCAGCGGATCCTTCCATCGCCAAGGCATGTCCCGAGCGCGGATTGAAGCGGTAATCGAAGCGTTCGCGCATGATGCCGAGGCCATAACTCATGAGTCTAACATCCGCCAGGCCAGGTGTTGCAATGGTGTTGGAGCCAAGGCGATCGCTGGTCTTGCTATTCACAAAAAGGCTCAGCTTATCCCCCTGTGGCAGCAGGTACTCCAGGGCTCCTCGGGCATTGATCTCCAGGAAAGTGGTGTCGCGTTTGAAGATCTTAAGGCCGAGGTCTGTGCCGAAAGGTGTGTTGAAGGCAAAGGGCAGGTTGAACCGCAACCGCAGATCCTGGGTTTGATCCTGCAGCTTGCGCCAGTTCAATTCAATGGCCTCTCCACGGCGCAGCGCATTACGCAGGCGCAGGTCCAGATCCCCGGTAATGGTGATCTTGTTGGTAACCGCATCGGGTTGCAGGCCCAGAATGCCGTTGATGGAGCTTGCCCGGCGGGCATCCAGGAAGAGGAAGAGTTTGGTGGTCTCGGGAGAGAACTGGACATACGGCCGCTGCTTCTGGACCACGAAAGGCAATTCCTTGATCCGCCGTTCCACACGCTTTATATAAGCTTCATTATAAACATCACCGGGCCGTATGCCGATATAAGCGTGCAGATACCGCATGTTGGTACGCGCGGTTCCCCGCACGATCACACTATCCAGCCTTACCAGCCGCCCACGGTCCAGATTGATCTGGGCATGAAGGCCATCCTCCACATGCTTGATGCTATCCATCCAGACACGGGCGAAGGGATAACCATTGTTCTCGCTCTGTACCAACAGATCCTCGAAAAGGCGTGATACCTGCCTGGGCGTGACAGGTCTGCCGGCATAAAGCTTCTCCCTGAACTTGGCCGCACTGGCGATCTCCACCGCGATGTTCCCACCGGAAAGCCTGGCCCATTTGTAACGGCGTCCTGCAATGATGTGGCAGGTACTGCTGCCGTCATTCGCCACGCAACTATCCACGGAAGCTTCCAAATAACCTTGCTCGAAGAGATGGACCAGCTGATCATTCACCGCGTTGGGCACCAATTCGGGCGCACCCACCTCCATGCTTCTCAGCCATTTCACCGGTATGTCACCATCCTGTGTGAAATGGACACGATGCCGTTGAGCCATGGAAGACACGGCCAGTAACACCGCCATGGTGCAAAGCAGTGTTCGTGGCCCATTCATTCCTGCCAGGTCCTATTCCAGTCGATCGGAGTTCTTCCCTGTTCGAGCAGAAGTTCATTCACCCGGGAAAAGTGCCCGCAACCCAGAAAACCTTTGTAGGCGCTTAGTGGTGAGGGATGCGGGGCTTTCAGCACATGGTGCCGTTGCGGATCGATCAAGCTTTCCTTTTTCGCCGCATGGGCACCCCACAGCAGAAAAATGATACCCGGTTCGCCATTGGCTGATAAGGTGGAGATCACGGCATCTGTGAAACGTTCCCAACCAAGGTGTTGGTGTGATCCCGCTTGCCCTTTACGCACGGTAAGCGAGGTGTTGAGCATCAATACACCCTGCCTGGCCCACCCGCTGAGGTCCCCGAAGAGTGGAACGGGCATGCCCAGATCGCGTTGCAGCTCCTTGAAAATGTTGCGTAATGAGGGTGGATGCCGCTGTCCGGCCGGTACGGAGAAGCAGAGCCCGTGTGCTTCTCCGGCACCATGGTAGGGGTCCTGGCCAAGCAGCACCACCCTGGTGCTCCGGAAGGGAGTAAGGTGGAATGCGCGGAAAATATCGGCCGTTTTTGGGTACACCTCTCCGCGTAGGCATTCCTGGCCTACGGACATCATCAATGCATGGAATTCCTTGGAATACAGTATATTGGCCAGGGCGGTATCCCATCCACCCCCAAGTTGCGGAATATGGTTTGCCTGTTCTGTTATGAACATGATCCCAATTGGCTACGAAGATCGATCGACACGTTGTTGAAACATTTTCTGGAAGCGAACGTTCAGAGGCCTAACTTTGGACGTGGACCAACCGGCCTCAGAAGAAGGGATCACAAACGAAAGAACGATGAAAAAGGCGCTGATCGTACTGGCAACAGTGGTGTTCTCGAGCGTGATGATGACCTCGTGCAGCTCCACTCACTCCTGCCCGGCGTACGGCAAGGTGCATAAGGTACCGGCAGAAAAGCAGGTCTGAGCCCTTCCCTTCTACGCTACTTTGTAATGCTTTCAAAGCCCGGTATATCCGGGCTTCGCTGTTCGCGGCCGTTCCGTTCGCTGATGATCTATCCTTAGACATAGTAAAAGACCATCTCCTGCACCAGAGCGGGGTGCAGGCTTACCGCTACCGGACAATTTCGCGCCGTATTCTCGATCATGATCCGCTCTTTTTCTCCCAAGCCCTGTCCGTTCATCTCCAGATGCACCTCCACCCGTTCCACTCTCCGGGGAGAAGAGGCCATGTGTTTCACCACCCGGGCTTTCAAGCCCTCCAGCGGAATGCCTTTTTCTGCCGCCATGATACCCACCGTGGTAAGCACGCATGTGGCAAGTGACGTGGCCAGCAGGTCCGTTGGGGAGAAGGCCGATCCCTTGCCCTTGTTATCCACAGGGGCATCGGTGATGATGCGTGCGCCGCTCCGCGGATGGATCGCCTCGGTACGCAATTCATTCAGGTAGGTGACCAGTGCTGTATCCATGCCCGAAAAGTACCATCCACGGCGGGACCACGTTCACATATTAGCTTTGTATCTTGTACCAGACATGCGTTCGCCCCTAATAGCCATCGCACTCTTGTTGATC
>JAEZCB010000272.1 GCA_023412755.1 Bacteroidota bacterium | reverse complement strand
ATACCCACCCTACTCCCATACAGGAGCAGGCCATACCACACCTGAACAAGGGGCGCGATCTGCTTGGTTGCGCACAGACCGGCACCGGTAAAACAGCCGCATTCGCGATCCCCATCCTTCAACAACTGAATGAGCGGGGCATACCACATGGCCGCAGACCTGTTCGCTGCCTCATTCTCACCCCCACCCGCGAACTGGCCATCCAGATCGGCGAAAGTTTCGCTGCGTACGGCCGCAACCTCCAATTGCGCCACACGGTGATCTTTGGTGGTGTGGGCCAGAAACCGCAGACCGATGCGCTACAGAAGGGCGTTGATATTCTGGTGGCCACTCCCGGCCGCCTGCTGGACCTTATGGGCCAGGGTTTCGTACACCTGGAAAAGCTGGAGATCTTCGTGTTGGACGAGGCCGACCGCATGCTGGATATGGGCTTCATCCACGATGTGAAGAAGGTGATAGCCAAGCTTCCGCAGAAGCGGCAGACCCTCTTCTTCAGCGCCACCATGCCACCGGAGATCGCCAAGCTGGCCAACAGCATCCTCACCGAACCGGTAAAAGTGGAGGTGACACCCCCGGCCACGACCGCCGACACCATCGATCAGAAGATCTACATGGTGGACCGCACGGACAAGAACAAGCTGCTGGCGCACCTGCTTGCGGATGCCACCATCAAAGAGGCATTGGTCTTCACGCGCACCAAACACGGCGCGAACAAGGTGGCAAAAGTGCTGCTGCAGAACGGCATCACCGCCGAAGCGATCCACGGCAATAAGAGCCAGACCGCCCGCCAGGCCGCACTCAAGAATTTCAAGAACGGCCAAACGCGTGTACTGGTGGCCACGGACATCGCCGCACGCGGGATCGATATCGATGGCCTTTCCTATGTGATCAACTTCGATCTCCCCAATGTGCCGGAGACCTATGTGCACCGCATTGGCCGTACCGGGCGTGCTGGAGCATCCGGGCGCGCACTTTCTTTCTGCGACCATGAAGAGAAGGAGTACCTGCGGGATATCCAGCGCCTGATCAAGCGGGAGATCCCCGTGGAAACTGAGAATCCCTTCGCCATGGTGGGTGGCCCGAAAAAGGCGGCGCCGGAAGAGCCGCGTGAGCGCCAGCCGAGGCAGCATCGGCCACAAGGCCAACGCAACTCCGGACAAGGACAGCGGAATGGTCAAGGCCAACGCGGGGGACAGCAAGGAGAGCGGCGTAGCGATGATAGGCCACAGCGGCGATCGCCACGTCCACAAGGAGAACGGCCGGGGCAGCGTAACGAGCAGCGCCGTCCGGATCAGCGCCAACGGCAGAACCAACCGGGTGATCACCAGCGGGAGCCCCTGGTCGCGGAAGGTGGATCCGGCCAGCGACCGGATCGGAACGGGCATCAGCCAAGGCAACGGAACGAGCGGCAAGGTGAACGGCAGCCACAGCAACGTCTGGCTGGTCAACGCAATGAGCAACGTCGTCCGGAGCGCGAAAGCCGCCCACGGAATGAACAAAACCGTCCGAAACAGAAGGAACAAGGTGGTGACCGTTACGATAAGCTGGTGAAGGAGTTGTTCGATGAGAACAACGTGCGGGTGCCCAAAAAGGAAAAGGAACAGGAGCCGAAGAAAGGTTTATTGAAGCGGTTGTTCGGAAAGTGACCCCTCGGCTGCGCTCGGGGAAACAACTCTCGGCTGCGCGCGGGGCAAGCCCTTCAACATTCAACCCTCAACATCCAACCCCCTACCTTATCTTTGCAGCCCGTTCGCCAGCAGGTGGACCGACATGGTGGATGTAGCTCAGTTGGTTAGAGCGTCGGATTGTGGTTCCGAAGGTCGCCGGTTCAAGCCCGGTCTTCCACCCCAAAGCCCCTGAAAAGGGGCTTTGTCATTTGATACATTCCCATATACCGCCCTTTCCATCCGGGGCTACCACGTACTTTGGTGCCCGCACATGCACGTGCTGTTCATACCCAAATGGTATCCGGGGCGGCGTGATCCGCAGATCGGCGATTTCTTCCGGAAACAGGCCCTGGCCGTAGCCCGCAAGGCTACTGTCTCGGTGCTGCACGTGACCCAGGAGCAAGAACCGGGGCAGCATGTGGAACATCATGATGGCGTATGGGAGTTGCACACCAGCTATGCCGGAAGCACCACAGGCAACCAGTTGATGCGCCGCGCCAGGAACTATGCCGGCTATAGGATCGCGGCAACCTTGGGTTGGGAAAAAATAGTAAAGGAGCGTGGCATGCCGGACATCGTCCATGCCCATGTGCTGGCCCGGCCGGCCTATCTGGCGTGGTGGATCAAGCGCAAATTCGGCCTGCCATTCGTTCTCAGCGAACACAGCAGTGTTTTTCTTGATGGACGCTACCAGCAGCGTAGCCTGGCCTACAAGCGTTGGGTGGAATTCCTATGTTCACAAGCGGCCATGGTGACAGCTGTATCGCCGCACCTCGGCGCGGCAATGGTGCAACATGGCCTGGTGGAACGGTATGAGATGGTGCCGAACATCATACCGGCGTTGGAGAGGCCCTTACCACGGGCCGGTGATAGGAACCGGTTCCTCATGGTGGCCGATCTGGTGGATGCCACCAAGAACATCAGCGGAGCCATCAAAGCATTCAAGCAAGCCAAGGAGGTAATACCGGAGCTAAGGCTGGACATCATTGGCGGCGGGCCGGATCGGGATCCATTGGAGGGGCTGGTGGAACAGTTGGGGCTTGGGGAAAAGGTCCATTTCCTTGGCCAGATGCCCAACCATGCTGTGCTCGATCATATGGCCAGCATCGGCTCGGTGATCGTCAACAGCAATTTCGAGACCTTCAGCATTGTCACCGGTGAAGCCCTGGCCTTGGGCAAACCGGTGATCGCCACCCGTTGCGGCGGGCCCGAAACTTTTCTCAATGATACCAATGGTGTGCTCATCAACATAGGTGATGACAAGGCCTTGGCAGCCGCGATCCTGCATGTACATCGGCACCACCACCTCTATGTACCTGCACATTTGAGGTCTTCCGTGGGGGATCACTGTGGTTCGGAAGCCGTTGGCGAAAAACTCATCGGCCTATACCAACGCGTACTCGCCAATGGCCGAAGCTGAACCGCGATCGTTCAATGTAGGCATCCTTTGCGATGGCACCATCTTCCAAAAATGGCAGGCGGAAGCGATCCGGCATCTGATGGCCTTGCCAGGCGTACGTATCGCCGTGCTGATCCTTGATGAGAGCGCCAGGCAACGCAGCCATCGTTGGTGGGACCGTACGCTGTACCGCAAGTACCGCCAGCATTGGTTCGATCCCCCCGCCATGCGGCAGGAGGATCTGCACGAACTACTGAAGGAAGTGCCACGGTCGCATTGCGTACCGGAGATCGTTGGCAAGCGGCAACGCATAGGCCAACAAGATTTGGCCAGGATCGCCGAATACCGGCCGGATATGCTTCTGCGCTTCGGATTCAACATCCTCACTGGCGGGATCCTCACTCTACCCAGGTATGGGGTATGGAGCTTCCACCATGGGGATCCCGCGCATTACCGTGGTGGGCCGCCCGGGCTATGGGAGATCATGGACGATATGCCAGTGACCGGGGCGATCCTGCAGCGGCTTACAGAGACCCTGGATGGCGGCGCGATCTTGCGGCAGGGGTGGTTCGCCACCATCGATCACAGCCTGGAACAAACGGTGGATACCGTGCTCAGTTATAGCGCGATCTGGCCGGCACAGGTGGTGCGGCGGATCCTGCGGGGCGATCATGCGGCTGCCATCGGCCATGCGGCAGAGGCCACAGGAAAGATCCACCGCTACCCTGGCACATTCGATCTTTTAAGGTTCTTCTGGAAAAGGTCACGCAATAAGATCCGTTTCCACCGCAGGCAATTGGGCGAGCATGATCAATGGAATATCGGCGTGCTCTATCAACCCATCCACACCCTGCTCCAGGAGGAGGCGAGCCTGAACCTGCGCTGGCTCCCGGAACCTTCGGTCAACAATTTCAGGGCGGATCCCTTCGGTTACTATGATCAAGAAGGTGAACTGCACGTACTGTACGAGAAGTTCGATCAACGCACCGGGCTTGGGGAGATCGCCAAGGTGCGGCCTCGAAAGGACAGCGTATTGAAGCGTTCTCGCACAGTGCTTTCATCCGACAGGCATTTCTCCTACCCCTACATCGTGCAACGATCAGGGCGTACCTACGTGATCCCGGAAAGCTTCACCAGCGGCAAGGTCTGCCTTTATCAGATGAAGGATGACCATTCGGAATTGGAATTCATCAAGGTTCTCCTGGAGGAACCATTGGTGGATCCCACGGTGTTCGAGCATGAAGGGCGCTGGTGGATCTTCGGTACCAAGTATCCGCTCACCAACGAAGCCCTCTATGCATACCATGGCACCAGCTTCGAAGGACCATACCTGCCACACGATCTGAATCCGATCAAGATCGATATCCGTTCCGCAAGGCCTGGCGGTACTCCCTTCACCAAGGATGGCGTGCTCTACCGGCCGGCGCAGGATAGCAGCATCACCTATGGTGGAAGGATCGCGATCAACAAGATCATTAGGCTGGATCCACATTTTTTCGAGGAAGAAACGGTGAAGTTCGTGGAACCTTTCAAAGGGCAGTACGATCAAGGCTTGCACACCGTGGCGGCCGTGGGCGACGTGACACTGGTGGATGGGAAACGATTCGTCACTTTCGCTGGTCATAAGGCCAAAGTGAGGAAGGAGAAATTGAACAGACTGATCGGCAGGAACGCATGATCCGCCCCGTCCTAGGCACCATCATCACACGTGTGTTCGTGATGTTGATGAACATCGGGATCATCATGATCGCGGGGCATCGGCTTGGTGCGATCGGGCTTGGTGACATCAGTCTTGTGGTGCTTGGGATCACCTTCATCATGCTTCTGGCCAACATGGGCGGCGCAGGCCTGGTGTATCTGCTGCCAAGGCATTCGCTCTGGGCGCTGCTCCTACCCTCTTACGCATGGGCCTTTTTCACCGCTGTGTTCGCTTTGGTGGCGGTGCACGTGCTACCGCTGGTGCCAGTGGGTACGGAGATCCATGTGGTGGTGCTCGCGCTATTGGGTTCCATACAGATGACACACATGAACGTGTTGTTGAGCAGACAACGGATCCAGAGCATGAATCTGCTGCAACTATTGCAGATCATCGTATTAGCCGCTGCCTTCGCCTTTATTGTTCTGTTCCGAGATGGCCATGATGTGATGGCCTATGTCCGGGCCTCCTACACGGCGCATATCGTGGCATTGGCCGCTGGCATGGTGGCGGTATCACTCCTCAAGTTCCCGGTACGTCATGGCGAAGGACCATTGCTTTGGAAGATCATGCGACAGGGTGGTCTCATCCAGGTGGCGAACTTCCTTCAACTGCTCAATTACCGTCTGGCCTACTACCTTATCGAACGATCCCACGGTGCCGCCGCATTGGGCATATTCAGCGTTGGCAACCAGCTCGCGGAGAGTGCCTGGCTCGCTCCAAAAAGCATCGGCAGCGTGCTCTATGGACGCGTGAGCAATACGCAGGAAAGGGAGGAAAGCCAGCGGCTCACCATCACCGCGATGAAAGCCGCAGCGGCATTCGCGCTGGTTGTGGTAACAGTGGTGGTGCTGCTGCCCGACAGCCTTTACCAATGGCTCTTCGGTGAAGAGATCGTCGGTATCGGCCGGCTGGTGGCGCTTCTTGCACCGGGCATCATCGCCATGGCCATTTCGCAGGCGTTGAGCCATTACTACAGCGGCACCGGCACCAACATCCATAATGTGGTGGGTTCCGCGATCGGTGTGCTCTGCACTTTGGCCCTGGGCATCCCGTTGATCCCGGAATACGGCACATATGGTGCGGCGGCCGTTGCTTCTGTGGCCTACATGGCCAATACCGGCTACCAGCTGATCATGTTCCTGCGCACCTCACGGCTGCCTGTTTCCCGGCTGCTCCCCAATGCGGGCGATCGCGATCGGATCTTGCGGCTGCTCCGCCGTATCGAGTGATCACTTCAACACCAGCAGATCCTCCAAACCCAATGGACGCGCGCAGGTGAAACCCTCGCCATGGCGGGCATGGACCAGACGGCCCATCTGGCGTGAACGGCCCTCCAGGAAAGGCATGAAGTCCGGATTGGCGATCGGGCTGCTTGGCTCGCTGCTTTCCGGATCGAAGAATTGTGACTTGAAGCACATGAGCGCTTCGAGTTTCTTCTCCCATTGAGCAGAGACATCCACGATCACATCCGGATCATGCCAATGGTCCTGCACGCAATGCAACACCATGGCCGGCCGGTGCTCCTCCTGCGGCACCTGATCATGCTCCGTATGGATGCGGCGCAGACCACTGAGAAAGCAGGCTTCAGCCACCAGCGATGCGGCCCGGCCATGATCGGGATGCCGGTCTTGCAAGGCATTGGTCAACACGAGCCGGGGTCTATGGGCGCGGATGCTTGCTATCACCTTCAGGAGGCTTTCCCGATCGGCGCGAAAGAATCCGTCCGGCAAGCCCAACTGGTAACGGAAACGCGCCCCGAGCACCTTCATGCCCGCTTCCGCTTCCTGCCTGCGGACCTCAGGGGTGCCGCGCGTGCCCAATTCTCCTGCCGTGAGTTCCACGAGGCCTACCGAATGGCCCAGTTCCACCTGCCGGATCACTGTGCCGGCCATGGAGATCTCCACATCATCCGGGTGTGCGGTGATGCAGAGGATGTCCACATGCTGGTCCATCACGCTTCCACCCATTCAATGATGCGATCGTCCAGCGGAGCAACATCACTTTCCAGGTGCTTCACAAGATGGCCCTCCTCATCGATCAGGAACTTGTTGAAGTTCCATTTCACCGTGTTGTTCATGCGGCCATTCAGATCCTTGCGGGTGAGCCACTTGTATATGGGGTGGGCTTCTTCACCCTTTATCTTCACCTTGGACATCATTGGGAAATCCACCCCGTAATTGCTGCTGCAGAAAGTGGCGATATCCGCCTCCGAACCCGGCTCCTGGCCACCGAAATCATTGCTTGGGAAGCCGATCACCACCAACCCCTTGTCCTTATAGGTCTCATACAGTTCCTGCAGCTGCTGGTACTGCGGCGTAAAGCCACATTCGCTCGCGGTGTTCACCACCAGCACCTTGCTGCCTTTGTAGCGGTCCATGGTGATCTCTTCACCCTGGATATCGATCGCCTTCAGATCATGGAATGTCATACGTGCACCGAATTTGCTTTGCTCCATGGCCACAGGCCCCATCCGGATATGTTCGGCATGTTCGCAGGCCGATAAGAGCGGTATGAGGAGCAGGAGTAGCCGGTTCATCGGCACAAAGAAAACATCATCCGCGGCGTATGATACTCCCGGTGAAACCTTCCATGAAGGATGGTCGTACACTGGATCATGAAGCTTCGCCCTGGTTCGTTAATACCCTGCGCACTCTTGTCCATCCTATGTCCGGCACAGGATCCGGTACGCCTAGTGGATCCCACCACGGTGATGGATGATATCTCCTTCGGTGGCAGCGAACACATCGTAGCAGGTCTCCAAGCCGCTGGTCTGGACGATGATATGATGATGAAGGTGCTCCGCTACAGCGCTCCAGTGAAATGGCCTGAAGCCTGGCGCACCGACAGTGCCAGGACCGCCAATGAGCACATACTGGTGAACACGAGCGCATACCAACTGTGTGAGGTGTTCAT
>JAEZCB010000233.1 GCA_023412755.1 Bacteroidota bacterium | reverse complement strand
GCCTCGCGCTGATCACGGGCGTCCCGGTATTTGTCATATCTACCTGTGACATATTTGATCCAGCCCTGGTGCCGCTCGATGCTGAATTCGCCCTCGTACCGATGTCTTGCCTTGAAATATGATCTGCCGACTTCACGATGGGCGGCCGTGATCTGTACTTAATACAGAATGCCTTTCTCGGGACCGGTGATGGTGGTGCGGGGCGCAGGTTGCTTGGCGATGGGTTTCTCTTTTTCCCTGGCTGGTTTCGCCGGTGCGGGTTTTTCCTTGGCGGGTGCCTGGGGTATCTCCAGGTCCACATCCTTCTGGTCCTGTTCGTTCATACGCTGATCATCCTGTGCCAATGCATCCAATGCCTTGGGACCCACGAAGAATTTAGACTGACCAATTGGTACACGCTGTGTCTCCTCCTCCAGCAAATAACCAAAGTCACCATCGATGGTGTATTCCCCAGCTGGCAGTTGGTTTGCCCTCAGGCGATATACCACGCGAAGTTCATTGCGAATTGGCAGGTTGAGCCAAACGAACTTCACGATCTTATCCTGCGCGGTGAAGATCGCGTCCTCACTGGTTTGTTCAATGGCTGTGAATCCGGCCGGGATGGTCTCCTGCAATTTCCCAAATCCGCGGAGGTCGCCCTTGCGGATGGTGACCGTGACCAGCATCTCCTGCTCACTGCTCGGTGTTACCGTACGTTGCACTGTTACGCCACCGGGACCCTGGGCCGGCGGCAGGCCACTAACATTGTCGATCACCGCTACAACGGGTTTGGTCGCTGGTGCGCCTCCGGCCGCTGTTACAAGATCATGCTCTGTGATCCCTTCCTTTGTTTCCGAGCGTGTTGCCACCATGCCTGGTGCGCCAAGATCCACCTTCACTACGGGGAGTTGATAGGTGCGCCGCTCATTGTTCTCTATGTAGGAGAGGCGCCCTTGGATCGGCAGGAGACCAGAGGCTTCTTTGCTGGCTGAAAGCGTATAGCTGATCTTGAAGGTCGGGCTGGAAGGAAGCGCCATCCAGATGAATTTGGCCTTTTGATCCGCGAAGGTGAATGATGCGCCTTTTGTCTCGATGGCCGTAGCGGTGAGTCCGTTCGGCAGATCGAGTTGCAGCTTCGCGAAGCCGGTGAGATCACCTTTCTCAATGGTGACCGTGACACGCACCTCACTACCTGGTTCCATGGAGGCTGGAATGTTTTGCGTGATGTTGATGTCGGCCAACAAGAACGTGTCGACTAGGAAGAGGCCTATCAAATTCACCAGGACCACCAATTGATTCAGCATGGGCAGCTAGTAATGGTTATTCCACGTGGAATGTGCTGTGCCCAAAAGTATCCGGGTGCCACCGGTGTATCCTCAGGACCGGTATGCATCTGCGAACAGTGCTCTGTTGAAGAAAGCGGAAGCTGCGCATCACTTCAACGTGTGACATGTGGTGCCAACGCTGCGGCCATTCGTACGAAAAGGACGTACTCAGGGAAGCTGTTCCTCCCGCACGTTGGTAGGGATCACCCCTCCGATCGAGTCCAGGATCAGATCCCTGTCACTGTCAGTGCCGGCGTATTTCACAACCCCATCCAGATCCAGATCGGCATTGTCATACCCTGCCACAATATTGGTCGGGATCCATCCTCCGACCGTCATGAGGATCTTGTCTCGATCATTTCCAACACCGGTATAGCTGACGTTGCCATCGCTGTTACCATCACCTTTCCAGAGTAGCATTACGCCGGATTTTTCGGTTCTGGCCTGAGTGCCATAAGTGGACGTGCTAGGGAGTGAAAGGTCGGCCGCCACGACAGAATTTGGATCGAATTGAAAGGCCTCGTTCGTCATCACACCTAGATGATTCCGATGTCGTAATACGATCTTGTATGAACCCGGTGCTTCCGCGAAGGAGACAGGTGAAACACCATCCACATCGGTGATGTCACCATTGCGTTGAATGAGCGCGGCCCGGCTTGCTCGAACAGTGGACGGGGCATTCGCATCACGAAGTTCCAACAGGACCCGATCAACGATCGCATTGGCACCCGTGATCTGAAGTACATCCTCTTCCATGGTCTCATCACCCCCATGCCCGAAAGGTGCTTCAGCGTAGGGATGTGATAAGGGTATGATGCCTGAGGAACGGAGGTCATCCTTCATGAGGCTTGTGCCTTCGTTGAATGGCCCCTCCAGAAATGCTTTCATGGACAATTGAAGGAGAGAAGTCGAGCAACCAAGCTCTGCCATGGGCCCATAGGCGCTTGTTGGGGTGGACCAATCCAATGTGAAGGCCGTATTCCCACCACTCCAGCTACGTACCATAAGCAGGTACCCCTGGCCTGGCTCGGTGGTCAAATGGCGCACATATGCACCGCCTCCACCCCCGGCCGAAGTGGGAAGTGGGGCAAAGAAATAATAAGTATATGGCTCGCATCATACGGGCGTGTGGTTCAATTTCAATGGCACGGAAGGGCTAAGGTAGGTCCGGCCAAAGAAGGATGACCAAGTTCTGGGCATGCCTCGTTCAGAAGTACTGGCCCGGATCCAAGGCGGCCTGTTCTTTCGCCTCCGGTCTTTATACTGGCGTTAGAAGTTCGGCTTCAGCATATACTTCGAATAGAATGCATTGATGCATTCCACAGCTTCCTCCGGGGTATCCACTAGGGTGAAGAGGTCCAGATCGTGCGGGTTGATGTTGAAATGTTTCTCACCCATCACGGTGCGCATCCAGTCGATGAGACCCTGCCAGTAGGCCTTGCCCACCATGATCACCGGGAAACGGCCGATCTTCTGGGTCTGGATGAGCGTGAGTGCTTCAAAGAGTTCATCGAGAGTGCCGAAACCACCAGGGAGGATGATGAAGCCCTGGCTATACTTGATGAACATCACCTTCCGCACGAAGAAATAGTCGAAGTGGAGGCTCTTGCCCTTATCGATGAATGGGTTTGGTTCCTGCTCGAAAGGCAATTCGATGTTAAGACCCACACTGGTGCCACCGCCTTTTTGCGCTCCTTTATTGGCTGCCTCCATAATGCCGGGACCGCCCCCGGTGATCACACCGTAACCATTGTTCG
>JAEZCB010000180.1 GCA_023412755.1 Bacteroidota bacterium | reverse complement strand
AGGCACTTCTTCTGGAAGTCGGCATCGCCAACCGCCAGCACCTCATCCACAATGAGGATCTCGGGCTCCAGGTGGGCGGCCACGGCGAAACCGAGGCGCACCTTCATGCCACTGCTGTACCGCTTGATGGGCGTATCGATATGATGTTCGATACCGCTGAAGGCGATGATCTCCTCAAGCCGGGCCTTGATCTCATACTTGCGCATGCCCAGGATGGCCCCGTTGAGGTAGATGTTCTCCATGCCGGTGAGTTCCGGATGGAAACCGGTGCCCACCTCGAGCAGGCTGGATATGCGTCCCTTCAGTTTTATGGAACCCTTGGTGGGCAAACTGATGCGCGAAAGGAGTTTGAGCAAGGTGCTTTTGCCGGCACCATTGCGCCCGATGATGCCAAGCGTTTCGCCCTGGCGCACTTCGAAGTCCACCCCGCGCAAGGCCCAGAAATCCCTCTTCGTATTGATGCCCAGGCCCTGCTCATCCACCGGCCGCCGCGGGTCCGATCGCCCGCGCAGCTTTGCCACGAGCGCACGCAGCTCATCGTTGAGCTGGGTGGCCCCGGTAACTCCCAACCGGTAATGCTTGTGGAGATCTTCCACGCGGATAACGGGTCGCTTCTGCTCCATCATACCACGTCCGCGAAGGACCTTTCAGACCTTTGATAGTAGATGATGCCGAAGAACAGGGCCGCGAGGATGACCACCAGCGAATAGGTAAGGGATGAGAGATCCAGCGGACCACCGAACACCACAGCCCGGAACGCGTTGATGAGCGGTGTCATGGGATTGAGGCCCACAACGGTACCCAGCTTGCCCTGCAACATGGAAGGTGGAAAGATCACCGGACTCACGTACATGAGCAGTTGCACCCCAAAGCCGATGAGGAAATTGAGATCGCGGAAGCGGATCGTGGCGGCCGCCACGATGATGCCCACACCCAGGCCCAGCAGACCGATCATGAGCACCACAACGGGCAGCAGGAGGAGGTTCGAAGAAAGGGACCACGCGAATTCGCCCGTGCCCATGGCGTAGAAGGCGATGAACCCGAACAGCATGATCAGCTGTATCGCGAAGCTCACGAAGTTGGAGATGGTGATGCTGAGCGGAACGATGAGCCGCGGAAAATACACCTTGGTGAGCAGATGTGCCTGCGAGATGAAGGAATGCGAGGTCTTGGTGAGTGTGGTGCCGAAGAAACCCCATGGGATAAGACCGGAGAGATAGAACAGTACCGGAGGCACACCATCGGTAGGCAGGCGCGCCACCCGCCCGAACATCAGTGCGAAGATGAGAGTGGTGAAGAGCGGCGTAACGAAGTGCCATAGCGGCCCAAGCACCGTCTGCTTGTGCATGGCCACGATATCCCGCCGCACCATGAGTGCTATGAGATCCCGGTAGGCCCAGAATTCACCCAAGCCGATCTTCCACCACGGTCTTTCCGCGGATATCACCACATCCCAGTGTACCTGCCCGGTATCGCTTGTCATTCCGCTGCGATCAATTCACTTCCGCGGAGCGGGACTTTCTTTTTTTCACGCTGCCATTCTCGGTACTGCGTGAGCGGCTTCCATAGCCATACCCATAGCCATAACCATTGCCGTAACCATAGGCATAGCGATAGCCGTACCCATAGTTGGTATTGTAGTAATACTTGCTCTTCTTGATGCGTACACCATTCAGAATGAAACCGATGTTCTTGTTGTTGCCGCCACGCAACACCTCCAGTGCGTTGTTGATATGGTCCTTGCTGGCGAAGCGGGTGTTCACCACGAAGAGGGTGGCATCCACATACTTCATCATGAGGATGGCATCGGTGATCAACCCCACAGGAGGGGTATCCACAATGACGTAATCGTATTCCAATGCTGCCTCCTTGAAGAGACGGTCCAGATGTTTGCTGAGGATGAGCTCCGAGGCATTCGGGGGTGTGGGTCCGGCCAGCAACACATCAAAATTCTCGAACTGGGTTTGGATCACACATTCCCGCCAGTCCAGCTTGCCTATAAGGATGTTACTCAACCCGGTGGCGCTGGCAAGCTCCAGGCCTTTGCCCACTTTGGGTTTATGCAGGTCCAGCTCGAGGAGCAGCACACGCTTGCCGGCCTTTGACAATATCGCGCTCAGATTCACGGAACAGAAGGTCTTCCCTTCATTCGGCCGGTAGCTGGTCACCATGATCACCTTGCCACGACCTTCTTGGCTAGGAATGTATTCCAGGTTGGTACGCACCGTGCGGAACGATTCGGTGATCGCCGCTTTGGGATCGGTATCCACCACCACATAGTTCTCCTCCGCCTTCTCGCTGGCTATGATCTCGCCAAAGACCGGCAGTGTGGTGTGCTCCTTCAATTCATCGGCGTTCTCGATGCGGTCATAGAACATGATGCGTACGAACACCAGGAGCATGGAGAACATGGCCCCGCCCAGGGTGAATGTGTAGAAGATCCTGGTCTTATCCGGTTTCACCACCCCGAGCGGCCTGGCGGTCTCGATCACCTTGGTCTGCGGCACTATGCCCGCCTTGGCGATCACCGTGCTGGCGCGTTTCTCCAGCAGGAAGAGGTACATCTTCTCATTCACCTGGAGGCGGCGCTCGATGTTGAGCATATCCCGCTGGCTCTTTGGCAGGCTGCGGATAAGTGCTTCATAATCACGCAGCTGATCCTCAACATCACGAACCTTGTCCTTGATCGCGCTCCGGGAGTTCTTAATATACACCAACAGGTTCATCCTGTTGAGGTTGAATGTGGAATCCAACTGCGCCACGCTGGGGTTAACGACTGACCCGCTATACAGCATGCGGTTGCGCTGCATCTGCATGTCATACAACTCGGAAAGCGTCTCTTTCAGGAACTGGTCCTGGGCAATGTATATCGCCGGTGGAAGGAGCCTCTCGTCCTGGTTGTTCAAGACATACTGCTCAAGGGAATTCAACGATTGCAACTCCAGCTCCAGATGGCGCTTCTGCTGGTCGTACTTCACCAGTTCCTGGAAGTACATGTTCTCCTCCTTGCTCAGGTTTAGGATGTCCTTGTTCACCTTATAATCCTGGAGTTCATCCTCATGCATCTTCAGGATCATGGTCACCTCATCCAGCTGCTTGTCGATATAGGAGAGGGTATTTTCGTTGATGTCGAACTCGCTCTGCAGCGTATAGTCTATGTACACCTTGGAGAGCGTGTCCAGGAACATCTTCGCACGGGCGGGCACTTCATCCTCCACGGTCACCTGCAGGATGGTGGTGTAATCGTGGTTCACCACCTGGATGCGGTTCTTGAACTGGTTGATCAGGGAATTCCGATCATGCCGGACGAACTGGTAATCGGTGGCCGCATAGGTCTCCACCGAATGAGGGGTGATGTAAGGTGAACGCACCACCTTCAACAGGAATTCCCCATCCGGATCCTGCACCTGGCGGTCGAACTGGAACACACGCTTCACGATCTCGCCCCCCTGGTCGTAACTCAACTCGTAACGATCCGCATCCAGGATCTTCAGATCGAACGGACGGTTGAAGAGCCTGGGCTGAAGCACATCCATGTACACGGTGAAGGGCAGCGTACCATGGACCTGGGATCGCTTGAAGCGCCCCACCACATAGTAGGACACGTCGAAGTCCAGCCTGTCCAGTGTGTTGTTCAGCAGGTCATGGCTGGTGAGCACCCGCTTCTGGTTCACAATGTCGCCATAAGCGCCCACGTAACCCAGACTTTTGTACATCTGGTTCTGGTAGCCATACACCTCATTATCCTTGAGCAGGATCTGTGTGCTGGCGCCGTAGATGTTGGGCAGCTTGTAACTGTAGAGGTAGGCCAGCACGGAGGAGAGCACCAACGCCACGGCCACGATGTACCAGTTCTTGGATGCGATCCGCATGAAATAGCGGAGATCCCTGGCATCAACGATATTCCCTCGTTGTGGTATTCGTGGATCGGCGGCCATGCGGCTATGGTCCCCTTCGTAAGGTGGGGATCGGGAGGCGACCGGACGCCTCGTGCATCCGTGCAAATATAGTGAAGTTGCCACACCTGTTGCTTTCCTTATCTGCCAGGGGTAAATTGCGCCCAATTGGCATTCGCCACCGATCACTTACTTTTGCCCCCTGTTGGTTCTCCAACCATGAATAGGACTGTACGCGTTTTCGTTATTCTGGTGGCTATACTCCTCCCACTGGCTCCCCTGGTGGCCCAGCCTATTGGTGGTCCCCCACCCTGTTGGCCCCCACCCTGCATCCCGATCGATGGCGGGCTTGGCCTGCTGATCGCCGCTGGTGA
>JAEZCB010000173.1 GCA_023412755.1 Bacteroidota bacterium | reverse complement strand
GGCTGGAGAATGTGATCTTCTCCTTGGCGAACGGATCCGGGAGTACCGATAGCGCAGTGACCGCTACCAGGCACATGGACCGAAGTGCTAACATTACGAGGTTGGTAAGTTTCCGGCGAATATCGGTACTACTTCCATACGATCGAAAAAAATGTGAAAAAACTTCTACCCGTCCCTTCAGCATCCATAGGCTTTATGGATCGCTGCCCTTCTGCAACTCCCATGATCCCAAGCATTCAAGTGTGGAACAGGCTGAAAAGCGCACTGGAAGCGAGCTGTACGGATCGTCACGAGTTCACGGCCGGCTTTCCGCTGCTCCATCCAGATCATCGGGTCTGTCCAAGACCTTGTCCAGGATAGCGTTATGGGAGTGTCCTTCCAGAGGGAGCAAAATCCAGCGTGAGGCGTTGGCATGCGTATCTGAACATTACTTTCGGCCGCTCTCATTAGATGTATTACGGCAACGATTGGGCATTGGTGATCCCCCTCGCCAACGAGGAAGAGGAGTTCCAGGCTTTTGTGGATGCGTTGGTAAGGTCCCTGGACCGTCTTCGTTCTGGAAAAGTTTATCTGGTGGTGGATTCTGTTTCCAAGGACCGCACACTTGATCTGTGCCGGGAGTTGGAGTCACGTGATCCACGCTTCGTAACGATATGGGCACCCGAGAACAGGAATGTGGTGGATGCCTATTTGCGTGGATACAGGGAGGCATATGACCGCGGGCACGAGATCATCATTGAAATGGACGCCGGGCTTTCCCATGATCCAAGCGCCCTGCCCATGTTCCTGCGGGTGTTGAACGAAGGCAATGAATGTGCTTTCGGAAGCAGGTTCATAAACGGCGGATCGATCACCGAATCCAGCAACAGACGGCTTCTACTTTCCAAGGCAGGCACCATCCTGAGCAATTTGCTGCTGGGTACGAGCATGTATGATATGACATCGGGGTATCAAGGCTTCCATAGGCATATCGTGAAGAAGTTCCTGGATCACAAGTTGCTATCCAAGGCCCATTTCTACCAGACGGAATTACGGTACCTGCTGCGGCACACACGCTTCGCCGAGATACCCATACACTACAAAGCCCCCAGCCCAAGGGTATCTAAAAGCGCGGTGCGTAACTCTATAGATGTGCTGCTCCATTATTTCAAGCAACGGATATTCTCAACCCCGGCCAGATTATGAGTGAAAGCAGAACGGCATTGGTGATCACCTCCATTTCCGGACCCAATGCGGTATTGAGGTCTTTCGCGGAGGGATGTCTCGGGCATGGGATCCAGTTCATTCTGATCGGGGACAAACCATCGCCTGCGGATTTCCATTTGAACGGGTGCGATTTCTGGTCATTGGAGCGGCAGCGCAGCATGCCTTTCGAACTGGCCAGGATCCTTCCAGAGCGGCATTATGGTAGAAAGAATCTGGGTTATCTGGAAGCCATTTCGCATGGTGCGGAGGTGATCCTGGAATCTGATGATGACAACTTTCCGCGCGCTGAATTCTGGCATGCCAGGAAGGCCCAATTACAAGCCGAAGCGCTTGTCAATGCCGGTTGGGTGAATGTCTACAGGTATTTCTCAGGTGAACGGATCTGGCCGCGCGGCTATCCGCTGGAGCATTTGCAGAAGCAGTTGCCTTCCCCGGCCGATGCCCAACTGCTGCATTGCCCCATCCAGCAAGGCCTGGCAGACGAGAATCCGGATGTGGATGCCATCTACCGGCTTGCCGGTGTACTTCCGCTCAACTTCGAAGAACGCGATCCTCTTGCCCTGGGAAAGGGGTCCTGGTGCCCATTCAATTCACAGAACACGACCTGGACGGCAGAGGCTTTCCCGCTGCTCTACCTGCCCTCCCACTGCAGTTTCCGCATGACGGATATCTGGCGCAGCTACGTGGCGGTACGCATATGCTGGGAGAATGGCTGGAACGTGCTTTTCCACAATGCCACGGTATGGCAGGAAAGGAATGAGCATGATCTGATGAAGGACTTCGCGGATGAATTGATCGGTTACCAGAACAACCGTGCGATCTGCGAGCAACTGGAGGCCCTTTCATTGCGGCCTGGAGCGGAACACATCATGGAGAATATGATGGTCTGCTATGAGCGATTCATTGCCATGGGGCTGGTGGGCAAGGCGGAGATCCCACTGTTGCAGGCCTGGGTAAATGACATGGCGGCCCTGCATACGGAGAGCATGCGCAGTGGCCGGCAGGCTACCTGAAAGAGATCCTGTTAACAGCATACCGGCCGCTACCCATGAGGAAGATCGCAACGAATGCGATCAGGTAGATGACCGCCAGTTCCTTCTTCGCGAAAGGTGCATCGCCCTGCACAATGAAGACCACCACGGCCATGCCTATGATCAGGGGTATGGTGGCAAGTCTGGTCCATAGGCCCAGTGCCACCAAAGCGGCACAGAGCACCTCCGCGAATGTGATCAACGTAAGTGATACCAGCGGCCCCAGCCCCAGCGGATCGGAAAAGCTGTCCATTCTGTCAGCGAAACCCATCAGCTTGGGCCAACCATGATAAAGTAGCATGGTGCCGCCCCCACCCAGGCGTATGGCCAGCAGGCCTAGATCTTCGTTGATCGCGTCGCTATTCAGAAGCATGGTGGTAACTGGGTATGGCCGCGAAATTATCCGTGCCCCCATCCCGTCCAGGGCGCATCGGAGTTAGTTATCCACCACCTGCCCAGGAACATTCCGGTCCGGAATTCCGTTGCAAGGCCCATGAAAGCATTCATGTTCTCCATTTTCCTACTAACCTGTTCCATCGCTTTCTCGCAAGATGGTAGTGTGGAAGTGGCCCGGCTGGAGCAAAGTGTTTCGACCGCCAGACCACACACCGCTCGCAGCCTGAACACCCGGTACGCCGATTACCAGGGTATTCAACACGATGCCATGGAGGCCCTGGCGGCCGGTGATGTGCAAGGTGGCATCATGCTCCTGGACCAGCTCATCGCAGAGCAGCCACGCAATGCCACGGCGTTGCTGGCCCGTGCGGACGCTTATGAGATGGCAGGAGAACCGCATCGCGCCGTTACCGACCGGTGGAGTGTGCTCGGCTCCTACCCCACCGGCCCTTTTGCGGAAAGGGCATTGCACGATCTGGGTACCCGTGCACTCCTGGATGGTGAGTTGCGCTCTGCGGAGATACTCTTGGAAAGGGCCGTGAAGATCGCTCCGCACAATGCACAGGCATGGTGTGATCGGGGCATGCTTAAAGCCGCCTACCATAAGAACGAAGAAGCCTTGGAGGATCTGGAGACCGCGGTCCAGCTGGATCCTCTCCTGGATAAGGCGCATGTGAACAAAGGCCTCATTCTCCTGCGCATGGGCTTCCGCCAGGAAGGTTGCGCATCGCTCTTGCAGGCGCACGATCTGGGCGATCTTTCCACGGAAGAGATGCTCCTGATCCACTGTGACCGGTAGGACGTTGGGCGGCCTCCGGTCAGGGCGGGAGGGAGTTCATCCTGAGCAAGCCGAATGGCCTTCAGTGAAGGTCCACTATCCGATCGCTGATCAGCGACTTGATCACTACGGCGATCCATGGGATCACGATCCATCCCATCTTTACCCCCTACCTTTGCCGCCCATTTCGCCACACCATTCGTAAGGTGGGCGAAGGTGCTGTGAATGAAGATCAAAGTAACTCTCCCGGACGGTAACGTCAGGGAATATCAGCAGGGTGCTACTGCCCTGGATGTGGCCAGGAGCATAAGCGAAGGCCTCGCCCGCAATGTGCTCTCCTGCAGGGTGGGCCCCGCTCCAGGCAGCAATGACAGCAGCGATCCCGTGGTCATGGATGCCACGCGTCCACTTCCTGGGGACTGCACGTTGCATCTGCTCACCTGGAATGATCAGGATGGTAAGAGCACCATGTGGCACAGCAGCGCGCACCTCATGGCCGAAGCGTTGGAAGTGCTTTATCCTGGTGTAAAATTCGGGATCGGTCCACCCATAGAGAACGGCTTCTACTACGATGTGGATCTTGGCGAGCGCACCATTGGTGAGGGAGAATTCGCAGCGCTCGAATCCAAAATGAAGGAACTCGCCTCCCAAAAGAGCGTTTTTGAACGCCGGGAGATCTCCAAGGCGGACGCCATCGCCTACTTCAAGGAAAAGGGGGATGAGTACAAACTGGAACTCCTGGAAGATCTGCCCGATGGCGAGATCACTTTTTACCAGCAGGGCGATTTCGTGGACCTGTGCCGTGGCCCCCACATCCCCGACACCTCTTTCATAAAGGCCATAAAGATCACGAACGTGGCCGGTGCTTACTGGCGCGGGGATGAGAAGCGGAAACAACTCACCAGGATATACGGCATCACCTTCCCAAAGCAGAAGGAACTGGATGAGTACCTGGCAATGCTCGAGGAGGCAAAAAAGCGCGACCATAGGAAACTCGGGCGGGAACTGGATCTCTTCACCTTTAGTGAAAAAGTGGGGGCGGGTCTGCCGTTGTGGTTGCCAAAGGGTGCCGCCCTACGGGAAAGGCTGATCAACTTCATGAAGACCGCCCAGGAAAAGAGCGGTTACGTTCAGGTATCCACACCTCATATCGCACATAAGGATCTTTACATCACCAGCGGGCATTATGAAAAGTATGGAAAGGACAGCTTCCAGCCCATACATACACCGAATGAGGGTGAGGAATTCCTGCTGAAGCCGATGAATTGCCCTCATCACTGTGAGATCTTCAAGAGCAGACCTCGCAGTTACAAGGACCTTCCCATCCGGTATGCTGAATTTGGGACCGTATACCGGTATGAGCAGAGTGGCGAACTCCATGGCCTTACCCGGGTCCGAGGATTCACGCAGGATGATGCCCATCTGTTCTGCAGGACCGATCAGGTGAAGGAGGAATTCAAAAAGGTGATAGACCTGGTGCTGTTGGTCTTCAAGGCATTGGATCTCACAGATTTTGAAGCCCAGATAAGTCTACGGGACAAGCATGATCGCAGCAAGTACATTGGCAGTGATGAGAATTGGGAGAAGGCGGAATGCGCCATCATGGAAGCGGCCAGCGAGAAGGGTATGAAGACCTTCATCGAGTATGGTGAAGCCGCATTTTATGGACCCAAGCTGGATTTCATGGTGAAGGATGCCTTGGGCAGACGCTGGCAACTGGGCACCATACAGGTGGATTACAACCTGCCCGAGCGTTTTGAACTGGAATATGTAGGCAGTGATAACCAGAAACACAGGCCGGTAATGATCCATCGTGCGCCTTTCGGCTCGTTGGAACGGTTCCTGGCCGTAGTGATCGAACATACAGCGGGCCGTTTCCCATTATGGCTTACTCCCGAGCAGGCGATCCTGCTGCCGATCAGCGACAAATACGTGGAAGTTTGCCATCGTATCGCCGATGTGTTCAAGAATTCCGATATTCGCGCCTCCGTTGACGAAAGGAGCGAGAAGATCGGCCGCAAGATCCGCGATGCGGAACTGGCAAAGACCCCGTTCATGCTCATCATCGGAGAGAAAGAGGCCGCTGAAGGCACCGTTTCCGTAAGGGAGCATGGCCAGGGAGACCTGGGCACCATGACCCCGGAGGAGTTCACCGCGAAGGTGGCATCCCGGATAGCGGAGGTCTTGGGCGGCCTATGAAGTGAAAAAGAACAGACAGGAAACCAAAAAGTAGTAAGTGGCAGGTCCCCCATTCAATCGTCCCAGTGGTCCACGTCCAGGTGGCGGAGGCCGTCGTCCCTTTAGAGGGCGCGTGATCAAGGAAGATCCGCACCGGATCAACAACCGGATAACCGGCGTTAACGAAGTGCGCGTCGTGGGCGAGAATATCGAACAGGGGGTCTATCCCTTCAGTCAGGCCTTGCGTATGGCCGAGGAACAGGGATTGGACCTGGTGGAGATCAGCCCCACAGCGGTGCCTCCGGTCTGCCGGATCACCGACTATAAAAAGTTCCTGTATGATCTGAAGAAGAAGCAGAAGGAGATCAAGGCGAAGGCGGCCACTGTGGAAATGAAGGAGATCAGGTTCGGTCCCAACACGGACGAGCATGATCTGATGTTCAAGACCAAACATGCCCGCAAGTTCCTTGAGGAAGGCCATAAGGTGAAGGCATTCGTCTTCTTCCGTGGCCGTACGATCGTCTTCAAAGAACGGGGCGAGATCCTGTTGCTGAAGTTCGCTCAGGAACTCGAGGATGTGGGACTGGTGGAAAGCATGCCCAAGCTTGAAGGAAAGCGGATGATCATGTTCATGATCCCCAAAAAGAAGAAGTGACAAGACGCTGCCTTATCCAGGCGGTCAAACAAGAAAGAGTTGTTAAAGCAGAAGAGGCCATGCCAAAAATGAAGACCAAGTCCGGCGCCAAGAAGCGATTCAAGCTCACCGGCACCGGCAAGATCAAACGCAAGCACGCGTTCAAGAACCACATCCTCACCAAGAAGGAGACCAAGCGCAAGCGCAATCTCCAGAAGATGACCCTCGTTCACAAGTCGGACGAGAAGAACATCCTGGAACTTCTGAACTGATGATGGACCGCCCCTTCCGGAGAAATGAAGGGACCCGAAGCCACCGGGGATAACAGGTAGCGTTGACCAGGTCCTGCAGCACCTAAGACCGGCGTACAAGCCGACGCTCACGACCAAAAGAACGAGAAGACAATGCCACGCAGTAAGAACAAAGTAGCCAGCCGCGCGAGAAGGAAGAAGATCCTGGACATGGCCAAAGGCAGCTTCGGCCGCCGAAAGAATGTTTACACCGTTGCCAAGAACAGCGTTGAGAAGGGCCTCTCTCACGCCTACGACGGCCGTAAGCTGAAGAAGCGCGATTTCCGCGCCCTCTGGATCCAGCGGATCAATGCCGCCGCGCGCCTCAATGGAATGAGCTACAGCGTATTCATGAACGGCCTGAAGAAGGCCAACATCGATCTGGACCGCAAGGCCCTGGCAGAGATCGCTTTCAATGATGCCGAGGGTTTCAAGGCCTTGGTGTCGAAAGTGAAGTAAGAGCAACGATGCGATCATTGGAGAGGGGCCTACGGGCCCCTCTTTTTTTCAGTGGCTCAAAGCAGCGTTACTCTTCTTTAGTGCGTCCATGGATCGTGAACCTTTCAATGTGATGAGACCATTCGCGCTCCTTCTACTTGTGTTGGGAAAGGCGATCACCAGCCTCGCCCAATTCCCCATGTCCTATACCTATACCACCACCTGGGCAGATGATCAGCTGCTTGTGATCTTCTCCGCCTCGTTCCCTTACGGTTCAGGCCCGTCCTGTCCGCCTTTCCAGGCAGAGATCGAGCAGACGGAAGACCAGATCCAGATCACGGCCATTTATAACACGATAGGTGCCTGGCCAACTTTCTTCTGCTCGCGCGTGGATACCGTTTCCATTCCCGATCCTTCGCCTGGGATCTGTTCCTTGTCGATCGATCAAGCGGCCATCGTATATCAGGATATGGGCGAGGAAGTGGTGGCATTCGGGGAACCAGGCGAGATCTGGATCTGCTCCACAGGGATCGGCCCTGTAAGATCCAACGAAGGCTTCCGGGCATATCCTGTTCCTTTCCAAGATCGGGTACATCTGGAGCACGAACTGAGCGAAGAGTCACAGGTCTCCTTGTTGGACCCTTTAGGCAGAGTGGTGGCCGGCCCCTGGATAGCTGCGAACCGCCGCATGACCTTGGAACTTTCCTGGCTCCGTACCGGCAGTTATTTCATTGAGATCCGCACTGCGGCGGGCCGGCATGTGCGGATGGTCCATAAGGAATGAGTCCGGGCCATCTGAACGCAGCCACTCTGGCTACTTTTGCCCTGATGCGCTCCCTTTCCTTCCTGGCCGTGCTGTTGCCTTTGGCTGCGGCCACACAGCCGCCTCCTGGTTTCTATGATGCCACTTTTGGCCTTAGCGGACCGGAGTTGCGGCAGGCGCTATATTCCATCATAAGCGGGCACAATGTGTTGTCGAATTCGCAACTGTGGGGTGCGTTCGAGAGCACGGACGACAAGATGAATGGCACCGTTTGGGACATCTATTCGGATGTGCCAGGTGGCCAGCCGCCGTATGTGTTCCATTTTGTTGAGGATCAATGCGGCACCTACAACAGCGAAGGGGATTGCTTCAACCGGGAACACTCATTCCCGCAAAGCTGGTATAACGATGCGGCACCGATGAGCACCGACTTGTTCCACATCTACCCGGCCGATGCATGGGTGAACCAACAGCGCGGCAACTGGCCTTTCGGTACGGTGGCCAATGCCGATTGGACCAGTTTGAATGGCGGAAAGCGGGGCCCATGTAGCTGGCCCGGCTGCAGCGGCACCGTGTTCGAACCCATCGATGCATACAAGGGTGATCTGGCCCGGAGTTATTTCTACATGCTTACGCGCTACCTGCCACAACTGGGTTCGTGGAGTACGCCGATGATGTCCGGAAATGACTTCAGTGCTTGGGCGGAGTCCCTGCTTCTGTCCTGGCATGTGCAGGATCCGGTAAGCCAGAAGGAGATCGATCGCAACAATGCCGTGTTCGCTTTGCAACATAACCGGAACCCCTTCATCGATGCTCCGGAATGGGCGCATGCCATCTGGGGCCCCATGGCCATGGTGACCGATCATACTACGATGATGCCCGTGCTCTGGTATGCTGACGGGATCATCCATCTCCAGTATGAAGGATCCACATCTGCTGAACTGATGATCCATGATGCCACTGGCCGGGTGGTGAGTGCTCACCAACTGCGGCCGGGAGAATCTTTGATGGATGTGGATCTCGCAGCAGGAGCATACATCGCGACCATGATCGCCGATGGGCAGCATGCATGGTTGCGCTTCGTGCGCTAGCGGTCCATTTCGGGTTGTTCCAGCTTGCCTGCGAGGTATCCGGTGGTCCATGCGGCCTGGAAGTTGAAACCGCCGGTGATCCCATCGATATCGAGCACTTCACCAGCGAAATAGAGTCCTGTATGTTTCAGGCTACGCATGGTTATGGGATCCACCTCATCCAGTGAGATACCGCCTGCGGTCACGAACTCTTCCTTGAACGTGGTCTTCCCTTTCACTTCATAGCGATCGTTCGTAAGCAGATCCACCAGGCGGTTCCTTTCCTTCTTCGCGAGCTCCGCGAGCCGCTTCTCCTCAGGGATCCCGGCCTTCTCCAACAGGTATTTCCATAAGCGATCCGGCAATGCGAAGGGATCCGCATTCGCCATATGCTTCTTCCCCATCTTCAACTCCGCTTCCCTGAGCATACTTCGTGCTTCACTCTCATTATGGCCACCCAGCCAGTTCAACCTGAGTGTGAATCGATAGCCCATTTCAGCCGCAAGCCGCGCTCCCCAAGCGCTCAATTTCAATATGGCCGGGCCGCTCATGCCCCAGTGTGTGATCAACAGGGGACCATCACTTGCCAATGTGGTGCCCGTGATGCCGGCGTGGACCGGATCGGCCACCAGTCCCATGCGATCCCGGATCGGTTCCCCTGGCATGTTGAAAGTGAAGAGCGATGGCACCGGTGGTACTATGGCATGCCCAAGATCGGACAACCATTTGTACGACTCCGCCCTGGCATTTCCACCGGTCGCGATTATGAGTCCATCCACCAATAGGGATCGGCC
>JAEZCB010000172.1 GCA_023412755.1 Bacteroidota bacterium | reverse complement strand
GCAATGATGAAGTGAAGGCGGGACACGCCCTAACACCAGTTATCAGTATTCAATTGTCCGTTGTCCGGGGCGATCCGCACTGACAACTTATCTCTGACAACTGACAACCGCCCCACCCTAACTAAACTTGCACCCGTTATCACATGCCAGAGCCCCTTCAAAACGTAGGCAAGTTCCTGCTGAACTACTTCTTCCGCGGGCTGCTGTTACTGGTGCCGGTAACGATCATCGGCTGGGCGCTGTGGCAGGCGCTCACCTTCCTGGACGGGCTGATCCCGACGGACATTCCCGGCATGGGACTGTTGATCCTGCTGGCGATCGTGACGTTCGTGGGCTGGCTGGGAAGCACGCTGATGTTCCATCCGATCGTGGAGTTGTTCGAGGAACTGCTGCAGAAGATCCCCTTCCTCAAGACGATGTACGGCGCCGTGAAGGACCTTGTGGAAGCATTGGTGGGCAACAAGCGCAAATTCGATCGGCCCGTGCTGATCCGCCTGGGTCCGGGGATGGACGTGTTCCGCCTGGGATTCATAACCCAGGAAGATCTTAGCCATTTAGGGCTGGGAGCGGAGAATGTGGCGGTGTACATGCCGCATGCCTTCAACTGGAGCGGCAACCTGTTGATCGTGCCGGTGAAGAATATAACGCCGCTCCATGCACGCGCGGCCGATGTGATGAAGTTCGTGGTGAGCGGTGGCGTAAGCCAGGTGGACGAGGAGCATGTGGAGACGGATGAGCCGCTATAGCCGCCACACATGCGAAGCCGGAAGAATGCGCTGTTGCTCCTGCACCTTACGGTGTTCATCTGGGGCTTCACGGGCATTCTTGGCAAGCTGATCCAGCAGGGCACATTCCAATTGGTGTACACGCGCACGGCGATCGCCATGGCCACCCTTGCGTTGGCGGCATGGTGGATGCGCAAGAACCTCTCTCCACGTACACCGAACCTGAAACAGTACCTGCTAACGAGCGTGATCATAACCGCACATTGGATCACATTCTATGGAGCGATCAAGATCAGTACGGCCTCGATCGCAGCGGCCTGCCTGAGCACGAGCACAGTGTTCACCGCGTTGATGGAGCCCTTCTGGTTCAAACGGAAGACGCGCCTGTACGAGGTGGTGCTCGGCGTGGTAGTGGTGGCGGCCCTGGTGCTGATCTTCGGCCTGGAGACCGAGCACCGGCTGGGGATCGCGGTGGCCACGGCGAGTGCGCTCTTCAGCGCATGGTTCAATGTGATCAACGGTGTGCTGGTGACGCGGGACAATGCGATCCGGATCAGCTTCTACGAGATGGCCGGTGAGGTGGCATTGATCGGGATCTACCTGCTTGCGATCGGCGAACTGCCACCGCCGCTGTGGGAGCTGCCCACGAGCGACATCATTTATCAATTGCTGCTCGGCGTCGTTTGCACATCATTCGCCTTCGTGGCCGGTATTGTTGTAATGCGGCAGCTCTCGCCCTTCACCGTGATGCTCACCGTGAACCTGGAGCCGGTGTACACGATCGTGATCGCACTGTTGATCTGGGGTGCTGAGGAAAAGCTGCATGTGGGATCGTACCTCGGTTTCGCGCTGATCCTGGGGAGCTTGTTCGTGAACGGTTATCTGCAGCGGAAGAAGGATCGTGCGATGGTGGTGGAGCCGGATCCGCTTGCCCACGGGTGACTCCTCGGCCGCGCTCGGAGTGGAACCGTGTCCTGCCGCTGCGCTCGGAGTGACACCCGTATCAACGGCCGCGGCGTGAGGGACACCCATGCTGAAGCCCCCCGAACTACAAGCATTCCTTGATCCCATCAACATTGTCCGGTGAACGAGGAATGGATATAACAAAAGGATCCACAGGACGTATTAAGGATAACTTAGACGCACCATGTCCCTGCCGATCCGACTCCTTCTTTCAGCATGCATTTTCCCCTTGGCCGCCCTGGCCCAGGAGGAGGTGGTGCCCTTCAAAATTTCAGCAGATGATCCGGTGATGGCGCGCCTGGATGACCTCGCTTTGCTGCCCTGGATCAAGCACTCCCAGTTCACTGCCGATACCGCGGAACTCAATGTGCATGGTTACCCACCGGAGCACATACCGGTCTGGACCGAACGTGTGTATCAACAGCGCCTTCATCTCCTGGACGCCAGAACACCTTTCGAGCTGACCTATAACAGCGTGGTGCAGGCGTACATAGACCTGTACGCGGTGCGCAAGCGGGAGATGACCTCACGCATGCTTGGTCTTTCGGAATTGTATTTTCCGGTATTCGAAGAATATCTGGACCGGCACGGCATGCCTTTGGAAATGAAATACCTCGCGGTGGTGGAGAGTGCCTTGAACCCGAATGCGCGCAGCCGTGCAGGGGCCGTTGGTCTCTGGCAATTCATGCTACCCACAGGAAAGATGTTCGGGTTGCATGCCGACAGCTACATCGATGAGCGGCATGATCTGCACAAGAGCACCGATGCGGCCTGCCGCTACCTGAAATACCTGTACAACATGTACGGTAATTGGGAAATGGCCCTGGCGGCGTACAACTGCGGCCCCGGCAACGTGAACAAGGCCATTCGCCGCAGTGGCGGGGAAAAAAGTTATTGGAAGATCTATGATCACCTACCCCGTGAAACACGTGGGTATGTACCGGCCTTCATAGCTGTGAACTACATCTATGCGCATGCCGCGGACCACAATCTCTATCCGGTGCCACCTACCTATTGTGCATATGAGGTGGATACGGTGCAAGTATGCTATCCCTTGAGCCTGGACCATATGGCGGGTATAACGGGAGCCACCGCTGCGGAAGTGCGGGACCTGAACCCAACTTTCAAACTGGGCATAGTACCAGATCTGGATCAGCCAATGAGTCTGTACCTGCCACGTGAAGCCGCACACGCATTCGTGGACAATGAGGAGGCTATCAAGTATTCGGCTTTCGAGGCTATCCCCGAGGATCTGCGCACCAGGGAGGGAGCCATACCGGTATCACACAAGATCGCTCCCACACCCACGATCAGAACGCATACCGTGCGCCGGGGTGAATCGCTTGGCCTTATAGCGAGAAAGTATGGTGTGAAGGTGAGCGATCTGAAGCGGTGGAATGGGCTGCGTAGCGATATGATCCGTGCGGGCCAGAAATTGAAGGTACACGCCACACCGAAGGCCAATTCCGGCAGCACTGTTGAAGAACAACCTGCGCGGACAGGTCTTGGGGACACCGAACAAGGATGAGGTCACTGCTCATCGCATTGTCCGCCATTGTCCTGATCGCCGGTTGCGATCAGCGCCAGGAACGGAAACCAAATGCCGTAGGCGGGCAGGGTGAAGTGCTGGTGGTGATGACGAAAGGGCATTGGGAAAGCGCCCCCGGGGCTGCCGTGCGCAACTTCCTGGAAAGGCCGATAGCGCGGCTGCCACAGCGCGAAGGCCGGTTCAAAGTGGCACATACCACACCGGATGCCTTTGGCAAGTTGTTGTCCGCACACCACAATGTGCTTTATGCTGCCATCGGGGATGCTGCCGATACGAACGCGACCATCTACCAGCGTGATCGGTATGCCATTGGCCAACTGCTCGTGCGGATCAACGCGGAAATGCCTGAGATCTGGCTTGCGCAACTGCATGAGCAGGGCGACGAGATCGTGCGGTTCTTCGAAGAACACCAGCGGAACAGGATCATCTCACGGCTGTCCGGACAGATGGATGCCGCGATCGTTAGCAGCCTGCGTTCCGCGCATGGCCTAACGATCCAGGTGCCAACGGGTTTTCGAACAATGAAGCAGGATGGACATTTCACATGGCTTCAGCGGGACCGGCTTATGTCAGGTTCAGGCCTGGAGCATAATGTGATCGAGGGGATCCTCATCTACCACTACCCTTACACCAGTGAGAACACCTTTAATGTGGAGTATCTGGTGAATATGCGAGATAGTGTCACCAAGGAATATGTGAATGGCCCTGTGGATGGATCATACATGATCGTACAACGGGGATTCGAGGAAATGGATCTGATGCCCGAAAGCCGCGCTACGTGCCTGGGCGATCGCTTCGCCTACCTTATGCATGGCCTATACGGCATGCATGGCGCCAAGATGGGCGGCCCTTTCGTTAGCCTTACCACCATTGACGAAGACAGGAACAGAGTTGTAACAGTGGAAGGGTTCGTCTATGCGCCACAATTCGACAAGCGTGAATACCTCCGTGAATTGGAAGCCATTTTATTCACCCTTGAACTTGGCACGAAGGACAGTTAGCGGACAATGCGCAAGACATTGGGTCTCAAGCCGCATGCGCTGATCGTTGAAAACTTCCCGCTCCACTTCCCTTAGCCATTGAGTAATTTAGGAGGGAAGGAGTTGGGAAAATGGATATCACACACATTCGCGGGTATACGAACAAACATTGCCGCTTCAAATTGAAAAGCGGCAAGGAGGTTTATGGTGTGGTATGGGAGGTGGAGACCGGAGAGGCGTGCCGGCTCTATTTTGCCAGTGTGCGTGATTACGAGCGTTTCCAACACGATCCGCAGCAACCGATCAGCATTGTGCCCATGCTGCCCGAAGAGATCGTGCATGTGCAGGATCTCGCAAGCTAGACCTTCAGCCAGCACTCACTGCACCTCCTTCCTCACCAGCCCCGCCTGGTCCAACAGGAACGCATAGATCAACGCCACCTCCTTCAGCTGCTCGAACCGGCCAGATGCTCCACCATGGCCTGCTTCCATATTCGTGTGCAGGAGGATCGGTGCATCCGCCTTCTGTCGTTCACGCAACCGCTGTACCCATTTCGCAGGTTCCCAATACTGCACCTGGCTGTCATGGAATCCAGTGGTCACCAGCAGGGCCGGATACTCCGCATCCCGCACATTATCGTACGGTGAGTAGGAAAGCATCCTATCGTACGCATCCTTCTCATTCGGATCGCCCCATTCATCATACTCGCCCGTGGTGAGTGGAATGCTGTCATCCAGCATGGTGGTAACCACATCCACGAAAGGCACCTCGGCCACTGCGGCCTTCCAGCGATCCGGCCGCATGTTGATCACGGCACCCACTAGCAGTCCACCGGCGCTTCCACCCAGGCAGAAGATGCGTGTGGGATCGCCATACTTCATCCGATCCAGATGATCCGCGCAGTCAATGAAATCGGTGAATGTGTTCCCTTTGTGCTCCATCCGGCCATTGTCATACCATGGTCTGCCCAGTTCCTCGCCACCCCGTATGTGCGCGATCGCGAAGATGAAGCCCCGGTTCAACAGGCTTAGGCGCGCACTACTGAACATGGGATCGATGCTGTGGCCGTAGCTGCCATAGCCATAAAGGAGCAGCGGCGCGGTGCCATCCCGCGGCGTGTTCCTGTGGTAGACCAGGGAAACCGGCACGCGTGCGCCATCACGGGCGGGCACCCAGATGCGTTCGCTCACGTAATTGGCGGGGTCGAAATCACCGAGCACTTCATGCTGTTTGAGCAGCACTTGTTCACCGGTATTCAGATCATGCTCGAACACACTGTTGGGGGTTGTGAGCGAGGTGTAGCCGTAACGGAGCTTATCGGTGTCCCATTCGGGATTGGTGCCGGTGTAACACACGTAGGCGGGATCATGGAATTGGATCTCATGCTCTCTTCCATCGCTGAGCCGCCGTACGCGAATGTGCGTGAGCCCCTCCTTCCGTTCACTGAACACCAGATGATCGCGGAACGTGTCCAGATCCTCCAGCAGCACATCCTCCCGGTGCGGAAGCACCTCGCGCCATTTCTTTTTATCGCTGGTGGCATCCTCGTCGCATTCCATCAGCCGGAAGTTCTCCGCCTCCCAATTGGTGAGTATGTACCACTTGCCACGCATGCCCTGCCCCGGCACATGGAATATGGTGTGCTCATGTTCCTCCTCGCGCGGCAGGAAAACGTTGAATCGGCCATTGGGTTCATTCACCGGAAGGAACCAATACTCACTGCTTAAGGTGCTTTCCGTGGCGATCATGATGTAATGGTCCGAGCGGCTCCGGTATACATCACAACTGAATCCCTGGTCCTGCTCATGGAAGACAACTTCATCGGTGGCCGGATCGGTACCCAGGATGTGGCGGAAGATCTTGTAGCTCCGTAACGTATGGTCCCGCCGTGGATAGAAGACCGTGCGTTCATCCGCCCAGGCACAACCGCCACCGGTATTCGTGATCACATCCGGCAGATCCTTTCCTGTGGCCAGATCACGGAAGCGGATCTCATATTGTCTCCGGCCCACATGATCGGTGCTGTAGGCCACGATCCCATTCCCGGGGCTCACCTCGTAATCGGCCAGATCGAAATAGGCGGATCCCGCTGCCAGCAGATTTTCGTTGAGTATGTCCACATCCTTCGCGCCCGGCTCATCTTTTCGCCGCACATGGATCGCATACTCCTTGCCTTCTTCGAAACGGTAATGATACCAATACCCGTGTTCCCGGTACGGCACGCTCATATCCGTCTCCTTTATCCGGCCTTTCATTTCCTGATAGAGATCCACCCGCAATTGCTTCACCGACGCGAGCACCGCCTCTGAATAGGCATTCTCCGCTTCCAGATGAGCGATCACCTCGCTGGTATGCGCGTCAGGAGGATCGGCCTGTCTTTGGGCCTCTGTAAGCCGCATCCAGAAGTATTCATCCGCGCGATCATGGCCATGGGCGGAAATGATATGTTGTCTCTTCGCGGCCACAGGAGGGTCGGGCCGTGATGCTTCATTCATTGGAGATGGATTTGTACATGCGTTCCCCAGCAGGAACAGGGAAGCGATGGAAAGGGATCGGGTGGTGTACATCTTCGGGCGCTGCCCAAACGGATCGCAAGGTATGGCCTTAGGAAAGCACCTGTTGCAGCATGGCGGGTGAACGTAATTCACCAAGCCCTTCAACATGAAGCCTGAAATACAACAACAGGTGGTCCAGTAATTGGCGGCGTTGTTCCAACGGCAGTACGGGTGCCTGGGTGCGCAGATCGCCGCATGCCAGCAACCGCGCCAACGCAAGGCTCAACGGCGGCCCCACGGTGTGGCCATGCGGTGCATCGCCACGCAGGAAATGCCCTTCCAGAAGGTCGAACCTGTCCTCGCCTTCTCCAGGCCCCTCCATTCCAAAACCCAGATGAGCGGCCATGTGGATGAGGAAAAGTGAAGGGAAATGCCTGATGTCATCAAAGGAATCCAACCCTTGCAAAGCCTCGTCCAGGAAGCGGTACAGCTGTTCATCACAGGATCCTTCTCGCAGCACCTTGTAAAGTACCTCCTGGATGAAGAGCGCCAGCGCCGAGCGCAAAGGATCCGCATGGATCCGCGTGAAGGGCTTCTCCACCCTTATCTCCCGCAATGCGGTAAGGTCGCGATCAGGATCCTCCCTTACCACCACCTCCAGGCGATTGAGAGGCTGGAGCATGGCCATGCGCGCTCCTTTCTTTCCAGTCCTCACCAAATAGGATCGCGGGCCGAAGCGCCGCGTGTAGGCCTTGAGCACTACGGTGCTGTCGCCATGCCTGATGGACCTCAGCACGATCGCCTGCGTGGTCTGCGGAACCGCCAAAAGATTCGCTTTACCGCACCACCAACACCTTGGTGTTGCACTTGTATGATCCGGAGCGATCGGAAGCGAAGATGAGGTACACACCGGTGGCCACCCGGTTGCCGCTCATATCATTGCCATTCCAGATCGCCTGCCCACCCAGCGAAGTGGTCCGGTATACCAAATTCCCACTAACATCTGTGATCTTCACCTCACTGTCCCGCATGAGCCCTGTTACAGCGATCGGGCCTGTATGGTCCGGCCGCACAGGGTTCGGGAACACCGAGGCACAATCCGCGGAAGTGCCTCCTTCGGTGGCGTCGCTCCGGTAGCTGATGATGCCTCGTTCCGTACCGATGAACACCTCCCCGCTGATCTCATCTATCGCCAGGCTGGTGATGCTGTTGTTAGGCAACGGACTGTTCTCCTGGGTGAAATGATGCACCTGCTCACGGCCATCCGGAGAAATGAGGAATACGCCGCTGGATTGTGTGCCGATCCACTTGCGATCCGCACCATCCACAGCGATGGATGTGACGATCTCTGTTTCCAGTAGTATCTGCACATTGCCATCTTGTTCTATAAGGATCTGCTGCGCATCGAAATCGCCTCCGCTGAAGATCGCCGATGGGTTGTAGAACACGGCCACTCCACGGCTTGTACCCAGCCATATCTCCCCATCATGGTCTTCGGCCAAGCAATACACATCGGGGCTGGGCAGCCCACCTTCGCCGGTCTGGTTCCTCAAGACCTTATACTGATCGTCACTGGTATTGGAGATCGTACCATTGTCATTGAAAACGAGTACCGCGTTGCCCCTTGGCCGTACCACCCATTTGTAACCATTGCTTGCGGCGAGTATGTCGGAGACCAGGTAATTGCCCCCTACCACCGATCCCGGATCGAATGCGTACCACTGACCATCCCGCGTGTAGACCTGGATCGGCCGGGTGGATAGGCCATTGGATACCCAAAGGTTCCCATCCTGGTCGAAATCGAGCCCGGCCACATTGATCTTTTCATCAGGGCCGGAAACCGGTGGCTGCAGGGTGCTGTTCGTGCCATTGTGATACAATGTTGGCACCCGGTCATAGAATTCGAGCAATCCATCCTCCCAGCTTCCCACGAACGCCCGCAAAGGATCCCTCGGATCCACGGCAACGGCCATAACATCATTCACCGCACCGCCCCATGTATTGCCCCCCACCATGAACGGGTTGTTAAAGGGATGGTCCGTGCGCCATTCGCCGTTCGCATAATGATGCACGCCCTCCTTTCGGAAGGAATTCGTCCAGTTGCCTTCCACCGCTCCTGTGGCCGCGAAAAGAACACCCTTGGCCATATCCATACGGTACACCGAGGCAGAAAGCGGCCCATTGGGAGCCAGCCGCTCCGTATAGTAACCTCCTGCCGACCGCAACATGCTATGAGCGTGGTCGGCGATATAAAATCGTCCATCGGTAGCGAATACGGCATCCAGCGGCGCTATACCCAATGGGGAATAATCAAATGCGGCATTCACCTGTTGGAGCGCTTGATCGAAGAGCAGCACTGCACCAGCCTGCGTGATCACCATATGTTGACCATCCTTCGTGGTCTTGAAAGATCTATTCTCCCGGCCGTACATGGCCTCGAACTTCACCCACTGATCATCCGGCTGCAGGATCAGTATGGTATCTGTCTGCACGGCGGCACCACGGTAATTCAGGAAAAGCCGGTCGCCGAAGCTCGTGATCGAGGTGAATGGGCCTTCCGCCATGGCGGCGCCCATGTCCGAACGGCGATGCCAGCTGGTGAACGCGGCCAGATTGGGTGCGTTTAGTGATGCCGAAAAAAGTCCCGCGTTGGTGGCGGCATAGATGGAATCAGCCGTGGAAGTGATCTCCCTCACATTCACCTGACTGCCAGCCGGCCCTATGAACCAGGTCTCGCGCACCTCGCGCCTTTCCAGATCCACCACCACGATACCGAATCCGCATGCCAGGTAGGCCAGTTGCCCCTTGAAATGCACGGAGTTGATCGCCTTGTTCCCCAGAATGGAACTCCGGCGGATGTCCCCCATATTGAAACTGGTGGAACCTTGAAGCAGATCGAGATTTCCATTGGTGTAATAAACGAGTGTGGTGCCGTAGTCCTCGCTGTACTCCACCCCATTTATCCCAACATCACTCAACGCGTTCACCTTATTGATGCGTTCGATCTCATTGGTGGTCCGGTCATAACGGAAAACACTGGTGTTGGAGGCACAATAGATGCTGTTGCCGGCCTCCGTTATCGATATGGTGTTCATGTAGGTGAAATGGTCGCGCCATTCACCGATGGCCCGCAGATCCTGCGCTAACAGGGCCGTGCACGCCAGTTGGGCCAGAAAAAGGATCGGGAGCGTAAGTGAATATCTCATGAACAAGGCTATGGCACTGCACCAACGCGGGAACGGGCCGATCCGTATGGCCGCAAGTTACTTGAGACGGCGATCCCACCGTTCAGCAAAGAAAAAGCACCCGATCCAACGGATGCTTTCTCAGAGGTCGCGTGCGGATTCGAACCGCAGTAGCAGCTTTTGCAGAGCTGTGCCTAGCCCCTCGGCCACGCGACCATCGGGCCCGCGAAGATAGGGGTTTTGTTGGTTGTGGGCAGAAGCTGCCAATGCAGGATGTCCTGGGCGTATCCCCGGCTTCGCTGAAGCTCCAGCGAAGCCGGGGCGGGGCTATCCGTTCCAAGGCCTGGCTGCGCTTCGGGATTTCCACTGCTATCCCGTACGCACATGCGGCTGGGCCACGGCCGTGATCATCCCCCCCCGCAGGCCCATCGCCATGTCCAGGATGATCACTCCTCGATCACGTATGCCACCTGGTCCACATCTCCGTGTACCGGCGGCCGTTCCTTCACCAGCTTCACCCGCCAGCGGTAAGTCGCCTTCCATTCCGCCTTCAGTGCATCCATGATCCGGCGGGCCACATGTTCTATCAATTTGCTGCGCTTGGCCATCTGTTCCTTCACGATCGCGGTGACCCGTGAATAATCCACCGTTTCGGAAAGTTTGTCGGTCTGCTCCGCGCTGGCGAAGTCACCTTCCACAGAAACATGTACGCGGTATTGCGCACCGATCCGGCCTTCTTCGTCCAGGCAGCCATGGTAGGCGAATACCCGGATGTCGTTCACTTCGATCAGGCCCATTGGCGGCACACGCTTAGGCCGGATTCGATCCGGATCATCACCTCATCCTTTCCAAGTAACGCACTCACATCGAACATGCCCGGGCCCTGCATCCTACCAGCCACGAACAGGCGGTAGAGCGGCATCAGTTGGCCGATCTTCATGCCATGCTCCTGCAGCACCTCGTTGAGTGCCGCCTCGATCTTTTCGGGAACGAATTCGGCCAACGCCACGAGTTTCTTCATGAACGCCTCCATGGCAGGCCCGGCTTCCGGCTTCCACCGCTTCTTCAACTCGTCCATCGCGTTGGTTATGTCCAGGTTGATGGCGGGATCCGCGATCGGCGAGCCTTTGGTGAAGAGGTAGATCCCTTCGAGCATCTCTTCCGGAAATGTGGCCCGCTCCTTCAGCAGGTGCGCTGCCAGTGAGGCCTTTTCCAATGTGCTGTCGACCCCCTTGGCGGAGAGCATGGCCCGCAGTTGCGCCCCCAGCTCAACATCCGGCTTCATGCGCAGGTACTGCTGGTTGAACCACTTGGTCTTTTCCGGATCGAACTTCGCTCCGCCCTTGTGCACGCGACCAAGGTCGAAAAGCCGGGTGAGTTCCTCAAGACCCATGATCTCCTGATCGGTTCCCGGATTCCAGCCAAGGAGTGCGAGCATGTTCACGAAGGCTTCCGGGTAGTAGCCGCGCTCCCGGTAACCTGTGCTGAGTTCGCCACTGTTGGGATCCTTCCAATTCAACGGGAAAACTGGAAATCCGAGCCGATCACCATCGCGTTTACTCAGCTTGCCGTTGCCATCGGGTTTCAAGATCAGCGGCAAATGGGCGAATACCGGGCGCTCCCAACCAAAGGCCTCGTAGAGCAGCACATGCAGCGGTGCACTTGGCAACCACTCCTCACCACGGATCACATGGGTTATGCGCATCAGGTGATCATCAACGATGTTTGCCAGGTGGTACGTGGGCATTCCATCACTTTTGAAGAGCACCTTGTCATCGATGTTGGCGCTGTGCACCACCACCCAACCGCGGATCGCATCTTCGAAACGCACCTCCTGGTGCCGCGGCACCTTCAAGCGGATCACGTAGTCCTCCGCCCGCTCCAGCCTTTCCTTCACCTGATCCGCACTGAGCGAAAGGCTGTTGCGCATGTGCTCCCGCGTTACCGCATTGTAGGCCGGGGCAGCCACACCAGCGGCTTTGAGCCGTTCACGCATCGCCTCCAATTCATCGGGCGTATCGAAAGCGTAATACGCCTTGTCCTCCGCGATCAGTTGTTCGGCATACTGGCGGTACATCCCCTTGCGCTCACTCTGCCGGTATGGGCCATCCGGTCCGCCGGTCCAAGGGCTCTCATCCGGTGTGAGCCCACACCATTCAAGCGCTTCCTTTATGTACTCCTCAGCACCGGGCACGAACCGGTTCTGGTCGGTATCCTCAATGCGTAGCAGGAACTGGCCGCCATGTTTACGGGCGAAGAGGAAGTTGTAAAGAGCGGTGCGCACACCACCCATGTGGAGCGGACCGGTGGGACTGGGAGCAAAACGGACGCGAACTGACATGATCGATCTGAAGAGCGGATAATGGAGCCCGGACGGATGCTGTGATCGGCCAAGGGGTTGCGAAGTTAATGGCCACACAAAGCACGCGGCCGCTGGAGGGCGGCCGCTCGGATCGTTGGGCTATTCGAGCACTAGACCTGCACACCCTTCAGCAGGAGCCGTTGCCAGTCTTTGTTCTCACGCAGGTAGGCCTTGACCACCTGGTTGGTGGGGATGATCTTCAGGTTCTTCTCCTCCACCCAGGCGAACACTTTCTCGATCATGCGTTTCTGCATGTCGTCCACGCCGAGGCCGCGGGGAACATCCAGGCCGGTAAGGAAAATTCGGTCGCCGGTCCGATCGTACTGCATGCGAACGCGGTGATCGCCTACGCGCAGCACCAGCTGCCGGGCTTCCTCCTCATCCGTGAGTTGCAGAACATCGATATCGTAGGTCTTGGGTGAGGTGATCTTCTTGGCCATGCGGCCGCAAAGTTACCGTTTCCTGACGTTTCCTTGTACGTGCTGCTGTTATTGACTTTCAACACGGCCGTTGAAAATTCCGTTTCTGGATCTCATTGAAAAATGTTATTCTAAGCATGAAATACCCTCACTCCCGCAACCGCTCCCCCTCACTCTTTCGGTACCGCAGCACCACATCATCGTTCAATCCCTGATCCTGTTGCTTATCCGGGGAGGAACCCATAGGCGGAAGTCCGATCATCATCCGGAAATGCCTGAGCCCGAGCTTCAATTCGTGCAGCATGTGGCTTGGCGGATCGAATCCATAAGCCCGGAATTTCCCTGGCGGCACTTTGCCTTTTCGTGCCACATGGGCTGAGAACCGATCCACCCAGGAATCGAACTGATGCATCACTTCCTCATTCTGCACCATGTGCTCCGCCTGCGTATCGCTGTACTTCAGGCCCTTACCGAACAGCGCATACTCCCACAGATCATCAGGCACCTCGATGCCGCCGTACCGGCACTGCCACACAAGCCCTTGATAGGCCTCTCGTTCGTTCTCGAACGGCTCTTTTTCCGGATCGAAGTAGTCCTTGTGTTGAAGCAGCTTCGGGCGGCCTGATGCATCGATCTCATCACCGCCGAGATCACCGTAGATGAAGAAACCGGCGCTGCGGCCTTCGAGGTGGTTGCGGCTCATCTCCTGCCACTCGGGCTTCTTCTCCAGAGTCATCGCCTTCTCCGGATCCTTGTGCGCAATGGTCTTCTCATCCGGATTACCACCATTCATGCACACCAGCCGGTCGAACATTGTTTTGAGGTTGGTGGTGGGGCCGTACCAGTTGATCGGGCCTATGATCGCCCATGCGTCGGCCATGTCCAGCCGCGCGTACAGGTCCATGTCCCACATCAGGTCCGGCTCCTTGCTGTTGTTCTTGGAGTAGCAGTTGCATGGCCACACGCACAACGCCATCGAAGTGGAAACACAGGCATTGCAAGGTTGGATCCGCTGCCTGCCATATACGTTGCCAAGGTCCTCGTAATCGATCTCCCACTCCTGCGGAAGCCTCTCCGCCATGCGCAGCATCAGCATGCGCGACTTGCTGTCCACGCCGGGGCAGTTGTACTGGCGGCGCTGTGAGCCGGAGATGATCAGCACCCGGAATGGCCGATGCTCCGGCGGAAGTTTGGCGTTCTCGTCGTTCGGTCTCATTCAGATCTTGCCCTGGCGGATGAGCGATCGATAGGTGCTCACCAGCCTCTCCTGCGGATAGCCGAGGATGTACATGAACCACATTAGATAGAAGATCCCCTGCATCTTGTAGATGCCGTTCTCCACGTACTTGCGCGCACTGGTCTGTACGCAGAACGGCAGCACCGTGAATGGCCCGAGCTTCTTGAGCCGGGTGATGATCTCGTTGTCCTCGAAGATCACCAGCTCCTCCTTGAAGCCGCCGCACTGGCGAAAAGCTTCAGCCTTCACGAACAGGCTTTGATCGCCATAGCGGAAGGCCTGCACATCGAAGCGGGTGAACCACGTGTTGGCGCGGAGGAACCAATGTTCATGATCGAAGCGCAGGCGGAAACAACCCGCGACATTGCGTGTCGCAGCATCCATGATACGATCCGTATATCCTTCTGGTGGTATACTGTCAGCGTGGATGAAGTAGAGGATGGAGCCTTTCACCTCCTTCGCTCCAACATTCATTTGCGCCGCACGTCCTTTCCGGAATGAAACGATCACACGTGCACCAGCGGCTTCTGCTTCCTTCACTGTGCCGTCCGTGCTGCCGCCATCGACCACCAGCACCTCGGCCAGATGTTCCTTCTTCGCAGCACGCAGAACAGCATCGATCGTGGGTCCGATGAAATCCTGCTCGTTGTAGGTTGGGATGATCACGCTGATCATGGCAGCAGATCAAGCAGATGCAGGTCCTCCTCCCGATCGATATCGCCCAGCGGCCGCAACATCGTGTACGAAAGCTTGTGCTCCACGCAAAGCTGTTCGGTCTCCCGCGATACGCTGTCCGTGCTCCAGCGGATGCCATCAAAGAGCCTCAGGAATGGGCCGCGCATGCCGAGCAGATAGTAGCCACCATCATCCGCCGGACCAATAACGACATCGTGTGTCGCAAGCAATTCAATTGCTTCGTTCAACAGATCAGCGGTGAGGCCGGGACAGTCGGTGCCGATGATCACCACCTGCTCGTATCCTTCAGTGAACGCCCGCGAGAATGCCTGCGCCATGCGCTTCCCCAGATCACCCTCCTGCTGCGCATGGATCTTGAATCCGGCCTTTTCCCAGGCATCTCCCTTTCCCCGACCATCAGCGAACCAGGCCTGTTTATCGAAGGGCATCACACTCACAGTCGCCAGCGTATGTGACAGCAGCCGCTCGTACACTTCCAACGCGCGATCCTCGCCGATCGTTGCCGCCAGACGAGTCTTTACCTTCCCCTTTTCGGGATGGCGCAGGAATACCATGATCAGTTGCTGCGTCATGCCACCGATCCGCCGCAACTGGAACCGGCCCCGGCGGTGCAGCCGTAACAATGTTGATCCACACGGATGATGCGTTTCATGGCGCTCGGCATATCGAAAGTGCTGATGTGCGATGGTGTTCCCTCCACCGGCAGCTCCAGCATCTGGTTGAAATCGCAATCGTAAAGACTGCCATCATAGCCCACGGAAAGCATGCTCCGGCACATCACGCCTTGCACCGCCTGCGGATTGAACGCCTGCACGAGCTTTTCCATGTAGCCGGTGTAATTCCCGCTGCGCACTAGGAACTCGAGGAAGCGGCTCACCGGCATGTTCGTGATCGCGAATAGGCGGTTGAATCTGACGCCATGATCGCGCAGTAATGCCGCCTTGAACTGCTTCTCCAACTCAGCCTGCGAGCCCGGCAGAAAGGCACCCATCGGGTTGTACACCAGATCGAGCAGGAACCCGTTGCCTTCGATGCCGTAGCCGACCTCGTTCAGCATTATCAGTGCACGTATCGATGCTTCAAAAACACCTTCGCCACGCTGGCGATCGGTACGGCTGGCGTTGAAGAACGGCAACGAACTCACCACCTCCACCTTGTGATCGCGATAGAATTGCGGCAGGTCTTGGTACTTTTTGTTCGCGACGATGATCGTGAGGTTGCAACGCACCATCACCTTCGCTCCGGCAGCCGTACACCGCTCCACGAACCAGCGGAAGTCGCCATGCATCTCCGGCGCGCCGCCGGTGATGTCCACCTTCGGGATCCGGTGCTCATTCACCACACGGATGCAATGCTCCATCACATCGCGCGACATGCGTTCCTTGCGGTCGGGCCCGGCATCAACATGACAGTGCAGGCAGGTCTGGTTGCACATCTTGCCGATGTTCACCTGCAGCACATCCAGCGGCAGCGGATCCATTGCCCCCCTCGCCACCTTCTCCGCGAACCTCGGCAAATGTTCAACTGCGCCGTTCTGGAGCGTGCGCAATTGTTCTGCGGCCGACGACAGCGGATGTCGTTCTGCTGAAAGACTCTTCATCCCATCATCAATTCCTTCGTCTTGTTCATCATCTGCACACTGTGAACAAGCGAGGCACCACCGCGGATCGCAGCCGTAACATGCACCGCCTCCATCATCTGCTCCTCGGTCCAACCCTTCTCCAGCGAATCGGTGGTGTAGGCATCGATGCAGTATGGACATTGCACGGCATGCGACACAGCCAGTGCGATCAAGGATTTTTCGCGGGCACTGAGTGCACCATCCTGGAACGTTTCACCGTACCATGCGAAGAACTTGTCGGCAAGCGGTTTCTGGAATTCCTCGATGGAACTGAATTTTTTGAGGTCTTCCGGGAGGTAATAGGAATTCTTCATTTCTGGTATGATGTGATATTGAAGCCGCCGGAATTGGCGGAACGTTAAAGTTAACCTTCGGAACAGCCCGGTCGCAATGGGTCCGATCAGTATCGGAGACGTTCAACCGCTTGTCACGATCCTATGGGCCGGACATAACCAGTCATCTGTCCATCACGATCCGAACGCGTTCGCGTACCGTTTCCGTAAGACCGAACTGGAATTGAAGGTGAAGGACGATGAGGTGCTGCGATCGCGGATCGACAGCATGATCGAACTTCCGGATAACGGCCGCGATCGTGCGTGTGCCGCTGTATTCATCACCCGGCAGGGCGCTTCGCTCGGCATGGGACTACATCTTCAACGCACCGGATACGCCGCACGGATCCACCATGCGCACCACGATCGTTTCGCGGTCCGATGTGCTTGATGAAAGCTATTTCGATATGCGCGGAGATGGGGTGTTGCAGGAGGTGAATATGGGATATTCTTTGTCGGGGTCATCACGAAGGAGCATAACCACTTATCTTTTCGCCAACATCACCACCATGCAAATCTTGAAGGCCTTTGTGGGTCTGCTTACCCTGCTCATTTTCACCCCTGGATCATCGGCCCAATGCTCTGGTTGTATACCTGATCTTAGCTGCACTGTCAGTCCTGCCTTCCCAACCTTATGCCCTATGGAGGCGCCCGTGGCCACTCAGGGAGAAAACTATGAAGCCGACTTCACATTCTGGATGCCCGCCACCTTCAGCGATCCCAACAGTGGGATCTCCGTAGACTTTGAACAGATGACGGTGACCGGTGTGAGTGGTATTCCATTGGGCATGACCTTCGAAGCGAGTGAGCCCGGCGGTGTCTACTTCCCACAACAGAACGAATTCGGCTGTGCGCGTATCTGCGGCACGCCTGTGATACCGGGCATCCATCAAGTGATCATAGACATCCTGGCGACGGTAGCCATCAGTGGTTTCACCACGCAGGTACCTGAACAATTCATATTGACGCTCACTGTACTACCGGGATCAGGTAGCAACAACAGCTTCAGCTTCGCACCATCGAGTGGGTGCGGCAGTGTCACCGTCGCTTTCGAAGCCCTCATCGATGGCACCCCATCCCCCACCTCCTATGCCTGGGACTTCGGTAATGGCAACACCAGCGACCAACAGCAGCCCCCGCCACAGACCTACGATACCCCCGGGCAGCATGTGGTCTCATTGGCCACCACCATCGGTGGGCATCAGTTGAACAGCGTTATGATCACAGGGGTCAACGACAATTGGTGCGGCGATGTGGAAGAGCCCAATATCCCGCTGGCAGGATGCTCCGGCTCACCCGACATTTATTTCGTGTTGACCGATGGGAATGGCGCAACGTTGACCTCAAGCACTTTCGACAACACCTTCAATGCGACATGGACGGACCTTGGACATCTCCTTGCTGCTCCACCCTATTCGATCTCGATATATGATGAGGATCCGATAAGCCAGGATGATCTGCTGGGCACATACAACATTCCGTTGGATGGGCCGGGCACCTATTTCTTCAATGTTGCAGGAGGCACCTCGGGAAGTCTGGATATCACCTTGGAAGATGTGCAAGCCTTCTTCGATACCGACACCGTAATGGTCTTCGCAGAGCCACAGGTGGAGATCATTGAACAAAGCGAAGAACTGTGTGCCAGCGACCCCGATCTGCTTGGCCACATCTGGGTGCTGAATGGTGACACCATCGCCACCAACACCCCCTGCATCCCTGTGGAGAATTCCGGTAGTTATACGTTGATAGCCTTCAATTCCGCGGGCTGTGGCAGTATCAGCGAACCCTTCACCGTATGCCCGGTGTTGCATATCGAACTCACCGGCAGCGTACTCCACGTTCCATCAGGATATGTGAGCTATGCCTGGACCTTGAACGGTGCGCCAATAGGCGGTAACGATCCCTTCCTGGTGGTCTCCGGTGATGGCACCTATGAAGTGACGGTCGATGCCGGTGATGGATGTACCATAACAGCGGCCATGGGTATATTGGTGGGAATGGGTGAATTGGACCATCAGGCGGGCATGATGATCTTCCCAAATCCCAATAATGGAGCATTCACCCTGACGGCGGCCGGCGTTGCCGGAAATAAGGGCATGGTGCAGGTGCTGGATGCCATGGGCAGGATGGTCCACGCGGAACAGGTGACCATAGTGAACGGAAATATCCATGAAGTAATGGCTGTGGACCTGGCACCTGGAGCCTATCAAGTAAGGCTGGTCACGCCGGAAGGCATGGCCGTACAGCGGATATCGATCAGAAAGTAGACTGGCGTTACTACACCCTGAAAGTGCCTTTACCCGGCGGAGCAGACCCGGACAGGCCGGGTGCCGTACCTTAGGGGTGCAATAGCCCGCCTCACGGGCCGTTGAACTACCATCCCATGCCCACCGAACTCGATCATCTGATCGCCAAGCTCGATGCCTTCATCCGCCGGTACTATCAGGACCAGCTGATCCGTGGCGCACTATATAGCCTCGCCTTGCTGGTGGTCGTTTTCCTGGCTGTCGCATTATTGGAACATCTGGGGCGTTTCGGCACTGGCGCCCGCACCGCCATTTTTTGGGGAACAGTAGCGGTTTCCTTGTTCATCCTTACACGTTTCATCATCATTCCGCTGGTAAAGCTATTCCGTCTTGGCAGGGTGATCGGTCATGCACAGGCCGCAAGGATCATTGGCACCCACTTCACCGAGGTCCGGGACAAGTTGCTCAACACCCTGCAGCTCCGGGATATGACGGAGGTATCACCGCAACAGCGTGACCTCATTGATGCGGCCATTCAGCAACGTAGCCGGGAACTGGCCCCTGTGCCTTTCTCCAGCGCGATAGATCTGCGCCGGAACAGACGCTATCTACGCTATGCACTGCCCCCTTTGGCGATCCTGGTGGTACTGCTCTTCGCGGCTCCCAGTTTGATAACCGGACCCACCGAACGCTTGATCAGGCACAACAGCGAATTCATACCGGAGGCACCTTTCCGCTTCGTAGTGCTCAACGAGGAGTTGATCGTACCAGAGGAACAGGATTTCGAACTGTTGGTGGAGTTGCAGGGCGAGGCCATCCCTCAATTGGTGGAGCTCAACATCAATGGACAGCTGATCCCATTGGTGAAAAAGGATGCGGTCCGATTCCAGCATCGCTTCCGCAATGTTCGCGAGAACATCGATTTCCGCTTCACCGCGGAAGGCTTCACCTCCACCCCACACACGCTGCGGACCATACCGGACCCACTTCTGCTGGATTTCAGCATGCTGCTGGACTATCCGGATTATCTGGGCATGGCGGATGAGACCGTCCATAACCTTGGCGATCTGACCATTCCGCTTGGGACCAAGGTCACCTGGAACATCAATGCACGCAGTGCCGATAGATTGGAGATGGTCTTCGATGACACCACACACGTGGTAAAGCCTCAGCGGCGCGGCACATCAGGTGATGAATTCACCACATTCCGGCGCTTCATGCGCGGACATACCTACCAGATGAGTCCTGCCAATGGGGAGCGCATCGCCAGTGATCCGCTGCGCTACCGAGTGGAGGTGGTGCCAGACCTGCATCCCACCATCCAAGTGGAGACCCGTACGGACAGCTCTGCTTTGAAGCGGCTCTTCTACCGTGGCGAGATCGGCGACGATCATGGACTGAAGCGCCTGCTCTTCCATTACCGCTTCATTCAGGGTGGCGATAGCGTAGCCCCAGGAGAACGCAGCGGTGTAAAACAACTTCCCATCGACCCCCGGTCCACACGCCAGGAATTCTTCCATAGCTGGGAATTGTATGGCCTTACCATAAACCCCGGAGACAAGATCGAGCATTGGTTCGAAGTATGGGATAATGATGCGGTGAACGGCAGCAAGAGCGCCCGCAGCCCTGTACAGGTCTTTGCCGCACCCACGCTCAAGGAGCTTACACAGGAACAGGAAAAGAACAGCGAAGCGCTGAAGAGCGGCATGAAGGAAAGCATCAAGGAGGCGCAGGAGCTGCAACGTGAATTGGAAAAGCTGCGCCGCGAATTGCTGGACAAGAAGGATATGAACTGGCAGGACAAACAACGCCTGCAAAATGTACTGGACCGCCAGAAGGAATTACAGCAGCGGGTTGAACAGAGCATCCAGCAACTGCGGGAAAGCCAACAACAACAGCAGGAATTCCGCCAGATGGACGAGCGGCTGTTGGAAAAACAACAACAGATCCAGGAGTTATTCGAGAACGTCCTGAGCGAAGAGATGAAGGAGCTGTACCGGAAGGTGCAGGAGATGATGGAGAAACTGGAAAAGGACCAGCTTCAGGAACAACTGAAGGATATGACCTTGAGCCAGGAGGATATCGAGAAGGAGCTCGATCGTGCGCTGGAACTCTTCAAACGCATGGAAGTGGAGCAGAAGGCCGAGGATCTGGCGGAACAACTGAAGGACCTGGCCGAGCGGCAGGACGAATTGAGTGAAGAAACCGAAGAGGGGGATCGTGACAATGAAGATTTGAAGCAAAAGCAAGAGGAATTGAACAAGGAATTCGAAGAGCTGCGGAAAGAAATGGACGACCTCCAGCAGAAGAACGAAGAATTGGAACAACCCATGGAACTGCCCGATACGGAGCAGATGGAGCAGGAGATCAAGGAGGATATGAAGCAAAGCTCCGATCAGCTGGAAAAGAAACAGAACCAGAAAGCCAGCGGATCACAGAAGAAGGCATCCGAGAAAATGGAGCAGATGGCCTTCCAGATGCAAAGCGCCATGCAGGGCAACGCCCAGGAACAACAGGAGGAGGATATGGATGCACTCCGTCAATTGCTGGAGAACATCGTACACTTGAGCTTCGAGCAGGAGGGTCTCATGTCCAGCATGACCACCACGAATATCCGTGATCCACGCTTCATTGAACATGGCCGCACACAGCGCAAGTTGCGGGACGATGCCAAGGTGATCGAAGATTCACTCTTCGCCCTAAGCAAGCGTGTGCCACAGATCGCCAGTATCGTGAACAGGGAGATGAACGCTGTGAACAGCAATATGGACGAAGCGACCAATTATATGGGCGAGGCGCGGGCCAATGAGCGATTCAAGCCCATGGCAGCAGATAAGCAACAGCATGCCATGACATCATTGAACAATCTGGCGCTGTTGCTGGACGAGGCGCTGCAGCAGATGATGCAACAGATGATGCAACAGGGGCAGCCCGGGAATGGCAGCTGCAACAAGCCCGGTGGCAGCGGCCAGGGGAAAGGCAACAAGCCGAACATGGCCAAGATGAAGGCCCAGCAGGAAGCCCTACAGAAACAGCTGGAGGAGATGCGCAAGGCCATGGAGAAGGGCAAGAAACCAGGCGACCAGAAGCCGGGAGGCATGCCCGGCATGAACCAGCAGATGGCACAGATGGCGGCCCAACAGGCGGCCATCCGTAAAGAGATGCAGAGGCTGGCGCAGGAACTGAACAAGGATGGCAGTGGCACCGGCAATGAACTACAGAAGCTGGCCGAGCAGATGGAGCAGCAGGAGAAGGACATCGTGAACAAGAAGATCGACCAGCAGACGCTGCGGCGGCAGGATGAGATCATGACCAGGCTGTTAGAGCATGAAAAAGCCGAGCGCGAAAGAGAGCTCGATCAGAAGAGAACGAGCACAGAGGGGCAGGATCGGCCCGGGCCTGATCCCGCCCGTTTCTTTGAGCATCATAAGCGCAAGCAGCGGGAAGCGGAATTGTTACGAACCGTGCCCCCGGGATTAAAGCCTTACTACCGCGATAGGGTGAATGCCTATTTCGGTACATTTGACCGACCTTGAACTGCCCATGGCCGCATTGACCCAAGCGTTGGAATTCACTCAGCGGATAGCATTCCCCTCCAAAGCCGAGAATATCGCACTCGCCGAGAAGCTCATTGATGAAGCATGCTCCAAGCATGATGTGCATGAGAGCCTTTACGGCAATGTGCTCATAGCGCTTACCGAGGCGGTGAACAATGCCATCCACCATGGCAACCGGGCCGATCCCTCCAAGACCGTGACCTTCGGCTACCAGGCCATGGAGGATAAGATCGTGTTCATGGTCCAGGATCAGGGCCCCGGTTTCGATCACGAGAACTTGCCAGACCCCACTGATCCACAGAACCTGGAGAAACCCCATGGCAGGGGCGTGTTTCTGTTGCGGGCATTGGCCGATGCATTGGAATTCGCCGACAATGGCGCCACGGCGATCCTGAGTTTCTCACTCGCTCCCGCCAAGGATCAATGATCGTGGCCCCATGCCGGTAACGTTCAAAGCCCTGGACGTCACCGATGCTTTTCGCGATCGGGGAAGGCTGCGTGTCTGGCTTGATCGCGTGGCTCGCGACCATGGTACACGCATAGAGGAACTGGTCTATGTACTCATGGATGATGAGCGACTCCTGGAGTACAACAAGCGTTACCTCGGCCATGATGAATTCACGGATGTCATCACATTCGATGGCCAGGCGGGTCAAGGCGTTTCCGGTGATGTACTCATGAGCTACGACCGGATCCGCGAGAACGCCCAGACTTTTGGCACCACGAGCCAGCGTGAGCTGCACCGGGTGATGGTACACGGCCTTCTCCATCTGCTTGGGCATACGGATAAGACAAAGGCAGAACGTGACGCCATGCGCCGATCGGAGGACAAGTATCTCGAACTCCTTGATCGATCATTATGAGAAAGGACCGCCATCAGCAGGTGACGGCCCTTCGCCGCTGTGAGCCGCCTCGCTCCTAGTTCACAGCGGAGCTCATGGCTTCCCTGGCCCTTTCCAAGGTCGCTTCTATTCTTTCCGTGAGGTCTTGTGCCTCACTCCGTATCGTTGTCCAGTTCGTTCCGTCCGCGGCATTCACTCTACCGATCATTGCTTCAAGCTCCTCCTTGGCATCTTTCATTTCCGCCTGTATAGGTGCCAGACGTTCCATGTAACGGTCGGTGGTGATCCGCATTTTTCTGTCCAGTTCACCCAAATGAACATGGACCTGACCATGCAGATCCTTCAGCTGCCCATTCACTGCCCGTACATCCTCCCGCTGCTCCACCGGCGGATCCTGATGATGTGGGGTTATCGGGTTCGTTGGGTCCTGCGCCTGCGCGAAAACAACAGGGATCCCGAAGCATATGAATAAGATGAGTGTTCGCATGGATCGAACTTCCAATGACCTATTTCCATGCCGATCCACCCCATCCCGCTGAATGCGACACTTTGGTCCACCAGACCAGAACAACATCATGGGATCCACCTATCCACCATCCATATAAGGCAAATGGTTTGTGGCCGAGCCACCCCGATCACGGGCCCGGCGCGCCCACAGTCTCCCCATGGAAAATGAACGTTACATATACGCCGGGCGATCTGGCATAGGATCCTCATTGAGATCTGGAAAAATCGATCATTATGTACGTTGGACATTGACCTTTCTTGTGATCGCCATCATAGCCGCCGTATTGGGATTTGGCGGAGTGGCGTCTGGTGCCGCCGGTATTGCGAAAGTGCTATTCTTCGTATTCCTGGTACTATTCATCCTTTCACTGATCCGCGGCGGCGCCCGCATGTGATCAGGTGATCGCGTTGAAATGGATGTTGAACGCGGTGCCTACACCGAGTTCACTCTCCACATTCAACAGTGCGCCATGGGCATTGAGGATGTTCCGGGATTCGGTGAGCCCCAGGCCCATGCCCCCTTTCCTGCCGCTGAAGAATGGCTGGAAGATCCTGTCTCGATCCTCTTTGGAAAGCCCTTTCCCATTGTCGCGGATCACTACACGCACCCTTCCATTCACCTCTGTGGATGATACCTGCAATCTCCCTTTGCCGGCCTCCATTGCTTCGGTGGCATTGATGAGCAGGTTGACGAATGCGATAGTTAATGTTTCCTTGTCCATGCGGACGAACGGAAGATCCTCTCCCAGATCCAACTGACAATCGATACTCTCCAACTCGCACCGGTCACGCACCTGGTCATAAGCCCTCCGGATCACGGTATTGATGGAACCCGGCTCCAGCACCATCTCCATGGGACGCGATGAATGCAGCATTTGGCTGATCAGCGTCTTGATCCGGTTCGCATTACGCTTGAGGATATCCGTATAGAGATCGGCCCCTGATCCATCCCCGGCGGGGTACTCCACTTCCAGCTGCTCCAGTGCCAATTGGATGTTGGTAAGCGGATTGCGCACTTCATGTGCGATGAGCCGTGCGAATTTTCCTGTTACCGCCAGCCGTTCACTCTCCTGGATGATCTGCTCCTGCCGGCGGGTCTCCGTGATATCCATGAATGTCACCACGAATCCGTCCAGCAACCGCACAGCCGACACATTGTACCAGGTCTTCTGCCCTTCTATGTCCCGCACATGGTCCAAGTGGAGCGGTTCGCCATTGTCCACCACCTGTTTGAACCTTTCAAAAAGCCCCTCCTCCTTCACCCATGGCATGCGTTGTTGCAATCGGTACCCGATGAGTTCACCCGCCGGATGCCCGACCATCTCAGTACCTGCGTTGTTCACCTGCATCCACTCGAAATCCGCGATCTCACCTTGATCGTCCCGTATGGAGCGAAAGGCCATTATACCGCTTGGTGAACTATCCAGCACCCGCTTCAAACTTCGCTCGGCCAGTTCGCGCGTACGTGCCTCCTTGTCCCGCTCCCTGGCGGTGGTGCGGGCCACTTTTTCGGCCTGCTGGACACGCTCCAGTGTGCGAATAAGGCGGAAGAACAGGAGACCGATCCCGAACAGTGCGAGCAATGCGTAGAGCAGGATCATCATCGGCGTTACCAGACCGAGTGATCGCTCCTGCGTGCTTCGATGCCGCACTGCCTGGCCATGCCTTGTGATCAGTTCATGGTGGATATCCATGAGCCGGTCACGCAGGACCTTGCCGTTCTGGAGCGCTCGCGGATCAGGGCGGCCGGGAGGTGAGCGACCTGTGCGTTGGTCATTGATCAACGAGGCCATGTTGGCCTGTTTCTGCCGCAGGCTCACCTTGATCCCAAGTGGTCTACTCACCCCATCCGTATCAGGCAGCAGGGCCAGCAAGGCACCAAGATCTTCATCGAATTGGGGCAGAGCCCTTTCATAGGGTCCAAGGAAAGTACTGTCACCGCTGAGTAGGTAACCCTGCAAACCCAATTCTGCATCTTTCATCAAATGGAAGAACCGATCCGCAGCATGGATGATCTGGTGCGATCGCCGGATGGCCTCGTTCTCCTCTTTGTATCTGGCAAGGTTGGAATAGGCAAAGCCAAGGAGCGCGATCACAAGGAGTACACTAGCTATTGCTATCGCCTTTATGAAGCGATTCTCCTGGTCGGGATCCATCGCCGGGAACAACCTTCCCTTGGGAATGGAACCATGTTCACCACCGCGCTGCTGGTCGTTCATTCTACGGCCCCGCTGTGGACTACAGGTCTATACCGAATGACTTCAATTTGTTGTAGAGCGTCTTTCGATCGATATTGAGCATCTCCGCGGTACGGGATTTATTGAACCCATTCCGCTCCAATGCGGTGAGTATGGCCTGCTTCTCCGCCTGCTGCGCCACTGCCCGCAGATCATCTTCCGCGGCCACGGGCCTTGTTTCGGAACCGGCACCCACACGCTCAGGAGGTCTTACGGCATTGCCAGCGATGATCTCCATGGGCAGCTGTTCCAACTGCAGGGTGTCTGAATTACAAAGCAGCACAGCTCTTTTGATCACATTGTTCAACTCCCGCAAGTTGCCATACCAGGCATGCTGCTTCAGTTTCTCTGAGACCTCTGGCGACATGCCCTGCACATTACGGCCGAGTCGATCGGCGGCAAGGCGCAGGAAATGTTCGGCGTACATCTGGATGTCCTCCTTGCGATCCCGCAATGGCAGTAGCTGTATGGTGAATTCATTCAACCGGTGGAACAAGTCCTCCCGGAAGCGGCCTTCGCGTGTGGCGATGGTGAGGTCCTCGTTGGTGGCGGCGATGATCCGCACATCAACGGCGATATCCTTGTTGTCACCGATTCGGCGCACTTTGCGTTCCTGCAGCACACGCAGCAGTTTCACCTGATTCTCGTAACTCAGGTTGCCGATCTCATCCAGGAAGAGTGTGCCGCCATCGGCCTGCTGGAAGCACCCTGCCTTGTCCCCAAGAGCACCGGTGAAGGACCCCTTGACATGGCCGAACAATTCGCTACCCGCCAGTTCGGCTGGCAGTGCACCGCAATCGAGCGCCACAAAGGGTTTGTCCGCACGCACGCCGAGCCGGTGTATCTCTTTGGCCACGAATTCCTTGCCCGTACCCGTTTCGCCGATAATAAGGAGGGACAGGTCCGTAGGGGCGACCAATTTGATGTGCTTGGTGAGCTGGCTGGCGAAGGTGCCCGTACCGTGTACGAAGCCACTTGGAACCTGTGGTCCTCCGGGGCTTTTTCTGGCCGAGCCGTTGGTGGCGGGGGCCGGCGTTTCCTTCCCCCTGGCAAGGGCTTCTTCAATGCGCAGTGCGATATCATCCGGATACAGTGGCTTCACCACATAATCCCGGGCACCCTTGCGCATCAATTCCACTGCGACCCGTACATCCGAATATCCGGTGATGATCAGCACAGGAACGCCGGTGGCCATGCTCTTGAAATGGTCCAGCATTTCGAGGCTATCCGCATCCGGCAGACGATGATCGCAGAGTATGAGATCGAATTTCTCGTCCTTCAAAAGCGGAAGGGCCGCACTCTTACGGCCAGCGGTCCGTACCACGTAGCCCTTCTTTTCAAGGAACCTCGAAAGAAGAAGGCAAATGTCCTGGTCATCATCGACCAATAGGATCCTAGAGGCAGCCATGTGATATGGTCAATTAGGTTCTTTTTCAGGATCGAGCAACCCCACCTTGCGCATACTATCCAATATGGCTCGCCGATCCAATGGTTTGGAAATAAAAAGATCCGCTCCCGCCAGAAGAGCATGGTCACGCTCCTGATCCATGGCGCTGATGACAAGCACGCGCGTGTCAGGATCATTGGCACGGATCGCAGGAATGAGGTCATACCCTTTCCCATCTGGGAGATTCACATCAAGGAATATCCCATCATAGGGCCCGTCCTTGAGCTTCACCTCTGCCTGCTGTACTGAATGGGCCATGGTCGTTTCAGCGCCATACCTATTAAGCATGGCGTTGAGCAGGAGACATATCTCCTGTTCATCATCGACCAATAGAAGTTTCATTCTTGGGGTCAGAGGCTGTTCCATGCGCACCGTGATCGTCAGGGGATCACGTTCGTATTCATCCGTTGGCTCCGTGGCCTTGCCAAGCATTGTACCAATGGTTCGCATGGACCGTACAGTGCGCGATAGCGGGTGATCCACCAAGCGGGAACCAACTGTTCGCATCACTTCTTGCCTCAAAGATGGGGAGATATTTCCACACTTTGGTCCGTTTAGAGAAGGAGTCCTAAGCGTATGCGTCCATCGGGATCCCGCTATGTGATACGCATGGGTTCCATCGGGTCTGGTGATCTTCGGCACGATATCGTATTGACCATCTTCCAAAAAAAGATCTGTCATGGGTAATCTCCTCTATATCATCGCGGTCATATTGATCATCGGCTGGATCTTCGGTGCCTTCGTTTACAGCGCCGGTGCCCTTATCCACCTTCTGCTCGTTTTTGCTGTGGTCGCCATCTTGTTGAGACTCATACGCGGCGATCGCACCGTATAGGGAGTACCTTCAAGGTATTTCAAAAGAACTGTGATGCCAGGCGGCCGTTCAGCGACAATTCGCTGCTAACGGCCGCTGGCATTCACAATACCTGAGGAACACTCTCAATTGAATGGATGGAAGCCCGTGAGGCTGTGGATGTAGTACAAGGCAAACTGGCCCAGTGGCTGGAAGCGCTTATCCAAATGCTGCCCAACCTTGCGCTGGCGGCTCTTACCATTGTTGCCTTCTGGTTCCTGGCCAAGTTCTTACGCCATGTAAGCAACAAGGTGATCCTGCGGGTATTCCAAAGTGGCACCCTGCAGCGCCTGGCCGTAACGCTCATCCATGTCACCACCATTCTGATCGGGATATTCGCTGCGCTCAGCATCCTGCATCTCAACAAAACGGTCACCTCGCTTCTCGCAGGGGCGGGCATACTTGGACTCGCTCTCGGGTTCGCTTTCCAGGATATCGCATCCAACTTCATCGCAGGTATCATTATCGCCACCAACAGACCATACCGGGTGGGGGAACTTATTCGCACGCGCGAACATGAAGGTGTTGTACAACGGATCGATCTAAGGACGACCGAACTTCGATCACTGCAGGGCGTACAGGTGATCATTCCCAATAAGGAGCTCTTCCAGAACGTCTTGTTCAACTACACCAGGAACGGCACACGTCGCGTGGATATGATCATCCGCGTTTCCTACGACACGGATCTATACAAAGTGCGGCGGATCACGCATGATGCCACACGCGGTGTTGCCGGCGTATTACCGGAGTTGGAAGTGGAGCTCTTCTACCAAGCTTTTGAAAAGGATGCCATAGATCTCGAATTGCGCTTCTGGATCCAGGCTCTTGGCCAGAAGCATTTGAATCATGTGAGGAGCGAGGTGATCATGGCCATTAAGGCGGCCTATGACATTGAAGGCATACGTGTGCCGTTCCCGATCCGCACCATACAGCTAGCTTCGGGCGGCGACCGATCTCCCGCGATCACGCCTTGATCCATGATCCTGCCATCCATTCCAAGGATACTCATGAGTCTGGTGCTCTTCATCGGAACATCTGCCGCTCTGCCTCAGCCAGGCGACCCACCGCCGGATCGATCCCGTATTGTGGCCACCCCGGACCCTTCCGGCCTTACGTCATCGGCCTACTGGCAACGTGCTGATCAGGCAAGGGAGTTGTTCATGGCCGGGAAAGCAAGGGGGGCCCTGGAGATTCTGTCCCAACTTGCATCAGACACGCTCGAGGCCACGGAGGATCATGTAATGGCGAGGCGTGAATTGACAGCCTACGTGCTCTATGATCTGGGCGAACACGAGCGCGCCTTCGACACGCTCTATCTGCTGCTGCACGGGCAGGCCCGTTCCCGTGAAGAAGCGGTGCGGGATCTGGATAAGGCAATGGAGGCGGGAAGGATCCGGCTGGCGCTTGAAAGAGAACGTTATAGGGAGGATCTACGGCGCGCGGAGATCCTATGGGCAGAGCAGGAGAAGTGGTGGATCATCGGTCTTGGTTCGCTTGCCGCGGTACTGCTAACGATCCTTATCCTGGTACTCTTCTTTCGGAAGCGCCGAAGTGATACCCGCCGCCGGAAGCCCAGTCAACATGCACCCCCCTTACAAGAAGAAAGGCCGGCTTCACCACCCATAGTGGTCCAAACCAAGGCCGTGGCGGACCAGCCCTCGACCCACCCGTTGCGGGTGGAACCAGTTATGGCCCATGCTACCCACCTCTCCTCCCTACTGAACCGGAATGACACACTCGCGGCTGCGGTGCATGTGGATGCACTCTTGCGTTTCCTCCGGCCCATGGCCGGTAGGGCCTCTAAGGAATGGCTGCCGCTACAACAGGCCATATTGCTCATCCGGCAATATTTGAAGCTGGAGTCCTTACGCGCGGATAAGCCCCTACGCTATTCCGTGGATACAAGTCGAGATCTGTCCATGGCCGATGCGCCCGTACCTGCCTTCCCCTTACTCTCCATGGTGTGCTGGATCCAGGAAAGGACCTCTGGCATCGATGGATCCTTCATCAACGTGGAATTGCTTGCCGGACCGGGTGGCGAGGAGACCCAATGCGTCATCAGGCATCCACTACCGACCGGGGATGGAGCAGCATCCCTGACCTCATTCCCTCCACAGGATGAATTGCGATATACGGTCCAGGAAAGGGAACATCAAGGCTTGAAAGTATTGGAATGGCAGGCGGTATGGGCCACCACCCCTGGATCCACCTGATCCAGGGATCTTGGTTCGGCCTCAGCCGCCCCAATATGAAAAGTTCCTTCTGGCACCCGATCGGTAGCTCCCTAAATGGACCAAACGCTCCGATCATGATGAAAAAGAAGGATGTGAAAGCAAAGGATGTGGGACTGGAGGATCAACCGCAGGCGCAAGGCCCGAAACGAGGACAGACACAGGGAGACAGAGACCGTCAACGTGGATCCGCATCCACGCTGAAACAGGAACTGGCACGCATGTCGAAACCGAACCCGAATGCGACAAAAGGGGGTGGCAGGGGTCGCAGAGGCACATCGGACAACATCTGATCGCGGCCGGAAGGGTTTCGGTGGAGGTGTAAATTCGCCAGAAACCCATCGATCATGTTACGATCCATTCTGTGTTGCACCGGTACGTTGTTAATATCTCTCCTGCTTATGGCCCAGGATAACCAAAGAGCGAAAGGCACTTTCACGCTAAGAAGTGAAGATCTCGGTGGCCAGGCCACCATGCGTCAGGTGTTCAATGGTTTCGGCTGCACCGGCACGAATCAAAGTCCGCAACTAAGCTGGGAGAACCCGCCTGAGGGTACGCGCGGTTACGCCATCACCATGTATGATCCAGATGCCCCTACCGGTAGCGGCTGGTGGCATTGGGTGGTCTACGACATTCCGGCCAACATCAACTCTTTGCAGGCTGGCGCAGGTTCCGCAGGCGGTGCATTGCCTCGCGAAGCCAAACAGGCACGAACGGATTTCGGAACGAAGGGGTATGGTGGGCCATGTCCGCCAGAAGGGGACCGGCCGCATCAATACATCATCACCATACATGCGTTGCCAACTGAAAAGCTGGACGTACCGGATGATGCATCTCCGGCGATGATCGGCTTCAACCTCGGTGCACAAGAATTGGCACGGGCAAGCCTGGTGTTCTACTACGGCAGGTGAACCTTGCGGCAAAGGATCTGCGGCACCTGGCTCTGGTTCGAAAAATGAACAATGCCAAAATAGATCCAAAGATGCACAAGCAAGGAAATGTGAAGAAGCGGGTGGCGATCTTGGCCACCGATGGTTTTGAGGAAGTGGAACTGACATCTCCAAAGAAAGCACTGGAAGATGCCGGAGTTGAAGTGGACATAATTGCCCCGAAAGGTGGCTCCATAAAAGCATGGAAGAATGGTGATTGGAGCGGAACCCAAAAAGTGGACGTGACCCTGGATGAGGCCGATCCAGAGCATTACGATTCACTGATGTTGCCGGGCGGAGTGATCAATCCAGATAAGCTTCGGCGGGAACAGAAGGCGGTGGAATTCGTCCGCTCTTTCTTCAATGCGAATAAACCGGTGGCCGCGATCTGCCATGGTCCGCAACTCCTCATCGAGGCTGATGTGGTACGGGGACGCCGGCTTACCTCCTTCCATAGCGTAAGCACCGATTTGAAGAACGCCGGCGCGATCTGGGAGAACAGCGAAGTGGTGGTGGACCGTGGTCTGGTGACCAGCCGTTCTCCAGAGGATCTGGAAGCCTTCAACCGGAAGATGGTGGAGGAGGTCGCGGAAGGCATCCATCATGATGCATGAACAGATCGACGCCTAGGTCATAGGTGAAAGGGGGCCGAGGCCCCCTTTTTCATGGATCCATGTTGTGCTGCCCAAGATCCACACCTCCCAAAAGGCGCGTGGTTCTAGGCTAATAGAAGAAAAGATCAATTCGGCCTGATACTTGGACCGGACCAGTCCGGATCTTCAATGATCCAGGAAAAAGCCTAGATAAAATGAAGGATGCGCTTATCAACGCCCGCATACTGATCCTGATGCTCCTTGCCATCGTACCACCAGGCTTCGCGATCGCACAGGAAGGATGGCCGGTACGATTCTCCATTGGTGAAGAGAACTACCAACTCTTCGCTCCGCAGCCAGAGAGCATGAATGGCAACCGATTCACTGCGCGTGCTGCCATCTCCATGCAGCGAGCGCAGGATGCCCAACCTGTGTTCGGAGCCATCTGGGGGGATGGAAAACTTGAACTGGACCGTGGTTCCCGCCTAGGCAGGCTCATCGAAATCAAAGTGACAGATGCACGTTTTCCAGGTGTGGATGATACTCAGGAACTGGCCAGGCTCCGCCAGGCGTTGAGCGAAGCCATTCCCGCGAACGCGCCACCCATATCCATGGACTGGTTGGTGGCGGCATTGGAGGAGGAGCAACAGGCGAGCGATCAGTATGTGAACGATCCACCGGAGATCATCTATCGTGATACCCCTTCCGCACTCGTGTTCATAGATGGTGATCCTCTTTATGAACAATTGGATGCCACGGTGCCTGCCGGCGGTGATCCCCTGTATAACCCCCGCAGCCAGGAGCGCATAGACCGCGTGGTGAATACGCCCTTCATGATACTGCG
>JAEZCB010000166.1 GCA_023412755.1 Bacteroidota bacterium | reverse complement strand
ATCCGCATCCGTGGAGGGATCGCCGAAATCCCAGTGGAAGAACAACGCATTGAGGCTCTCGTTCACGAAATCCACAGAGAGGCCATTGCATAGATCATTCGGATCCTGCTCCTGGATGGCGGAAATGGTATTCATCTCACAGGATACCACATCGAATTTGAAATCGCGGATCACTTCGCTCAGCAGTACGCCATTCCGGAATTCCTTCACCTTCACACCAACAGCGAAGGAACCCTGCAAAGATGGAGTAAGGGTGAGCAGGCCGGTGATCGGATCGATGTTGATGGCTGGATCCGAATCGATGGGGTAGCCTGCGGAATAACCCATGGACCAGATCACCGCCTGATATGGTGGAGCTGTTGGAGGATCCGGTGCCGGGATCGCGGTGGATCCACCGGTGAACGGTGTGTACAGTTCATACTCCAACTGATCACCATCGAGATCCGTGGCGGAGTGATCGATCACCATGGATTCGCCAAGGCAGAGCACGATGGGAGGATATTCATCGAAACTCGGTGCGCTGTTGGACGCATTCGGGGTACCGGGCACCTTCACCATGCAAGTGATGCCCTGGTTGTTCGCGCCGATCAGGTTCACTATGGCCGGCGTACGGCAGCAGCGCTGGTAGCTCAACGTATATCCGCCAGTGATGGGAGGCAAAGTGGCCTGCCCGGTGTATGTGATCGTGGCCACGCAGATACTTGGCGGAGCAAGCAGGCAGGGATTGTTGATCACCCATGGCACGATCTGCTCGCCACCGGGCGGAAGCGGTAGGGAAAGGGTGAACAAAAACGTGTTGTTCTGATCGAAGACACCGATGCTCGCATTCGCATCGAAGCCTGTTCCCAACGTATTGGTTGGTCCGCAATCGCGGAACAGGTTCAGGTGGATCTGGTACTGGCTGCCACCCAAATGCTCGTAATACAATTCACCACCGATGATGTGCGTGGCGAATGCCTGCCGGACCGTGATGGTCCAGAGAAGGAGGATCGCCAGGCGCAGGATCATACCCATAGGACACAAAAGGTAAGCATATGCGTTGCCCAGCCCAAAAATTGGATCGGGGTTCAGCGCCCGGTGGCCTCCCACTCCTCCTCCCAGCGCAACGCATCGATCTCGGTGTACAGGCCATCGCTCATGTCGATCATCTGTCGCACCCGCAGCTTTTCCGGGTAGGCCGTGGCCTTGATATCATGTATTGTGCGCCTTGTTCCAATGATCTGGATCTCGGTGAATTCCTCCGGCCCATCTATCCGGTAAAAATGGCGGCCATCTATGAGCATCCGGAATTTGGGGAACGAATTATCCAGCGATCGAGGCAGGCCTCCACTATCTTCCACCACTTTTTCCATGGATCCGTTTCTTGAACGTTTGGCCGATGCACTGTTGGAAAGGCATCAACATGAATTGGACCAAGTAGCGGTGGTCCTGCCTGGCAGACGTGCAGGCCTTCATCTGCGGAAGCATCTTTCACGAAAAGCGGGACGCACCATCTGGAGCCCCGAGATGCTCAACATGGGTTCTTTCCTGGAGCGTTTCAGCCGCATGCGCCAGGGTGAGGGTATGGAAATGCTCTTCATGCTCTTTGATGCTTACCAGCGCAGCACCGAAGGAGCAAAAGAAGGACTTCCGGAATTCCTGCAATGGGCACCGGCCACTTTGCGGGACATGAGTGAGGTGGACAGCCACCTGCTGGATCTCGGCCAACTCTACCGCGATCTGCGCCAATTCCATGAAATAGAGGAATGGAGCTTCCGCCTTGGTGACCTCAGCGAAGGCCAGGAACGGCTGGCGCACCATTGGCTGGCCACCGGAAGGCTGCACCGCCAGATGCACGAAATGATGGCGGAACACGGCGTTGGCACCACCGGATACCTTGCACGCAAGGGCGCGGAGCAAGCCGGTGAACTGGCTGCCGGCCTGCCATGGCAACATGTATGGTTCGCGGGATTGAATGCTGTGGATCCAGCCACCACACGGATCATCCAGAGCTTGATGGAACTTGGCAAGGCACAGGTGGCCTGGGATGCGGACCTCTATTATCTGGAAGATCCCGCGCAGGAGGCTGGCCGTTTTCTTCGCCGCTCCATCAAGGATCTGGGTGCGGGAACCATCCCTGCCGTGGATATGCTGCGGCAACACCCGAGGCGGTGGCATCTGACCACTGTCCCGAACTCGGTCGCTCAGACCAGGGCCGCGGCTCAAGTGCTTGCTGCCCTGCCCGAAGAGGAGCGCGAAGGCACCGCCGTGGTGCTCGCCTCTGAAGATCTGCTCATGCCGCTGTTGGAAGCCCTTCCACCGGATGGCGGACCATATAACATCACCATGGGCATGCCGCTGAAGGCACTTCCCGTGCATGGGCTGGTGGAGGCTTACCTGGATCTGCAGGATCGCCACATCAGCGGCTTGGGCTACCATCATGCGGACGTTGAGCGGCTGCTGCTCCACCCCTTCCTCCAAAGTGCGGGTAGAACTCCGGCCATCATCCAGGCCATTCGAAAAGAGCAGCTTGGACGGTTGAAATTCCAGGACCTCCTGAACATTTTGCGCAGCCATGGATATGCCATCGCTGCCGCGGAAGCAGCGCTTGAACCAACGGAGGGGGAACTCGCGCGATCCCAAAAAGGCATTCTTCACTTGTTGGAATGGGCCCGCGAAATGGTGCAGGCCGATGCCTTCGCCAATGAGCAACTTTTCCGCATGGCCCGTCTGCAATACAGGTTGGACCAAGGATTGCAGCGGTATGGCCGCGGCCAAAGGCTGGATATCCGCTCGTACTCGGCACTGCGGACACGCCTTTTCCGCGAAGAACAGATCGGGTTCTTCGGCGAACCGTTGGGTGGTGTTCAGATCATGGGTTTTCTAGAGACCCGGGCGATCGATCACAAGCGCGTGATCGTGCTTGGTGCCAACGATGGTACTCTGCCTTCCACATCCACCCCGCAAAGCTGGATCCCCTTCGAGATCCGCCGGGCCTACAAGCTTCCGTTGCCCGGGGATCCAGAGGCGATCACCGCATACCATTTCCATCGCCTGATGCATCTATGTGATGAGGCCCACCTCGTTCACGACACCAGCGGAGACAATGGCAGCGCAGGACCCTCCCGCTTCATTGAACAATGGAAACTGGAGTTGATCCCCAACTCGGCTACAGTGCTTCATGAACGAACGCTGGTTCCGCCATTCCCGAAACGCAATGCCCCGCCAGTGGCCATCCGCAAGGATGCACACGTTCTGAGGAAATTGCAGGAATGGGGACAGAGCGGGCTGTCTCCATCCGCTTTGGGTTCCTGGCTCACCTGCCCCCTGGATGTGTACTTCCGGTATGTACTTGGTGTTAAGCAACAGGAAGAAGTGGATGAGAAGTTAGGAAGTGATGTTCTAGGCGCGGCCGTACACCGCGTACTGGAATCCATATACCGGCCGATCATAGGCCGGCCCATCCGTAGCGAAGAATTGCAGGAACTGGCCGGACAGATACACGAGGCGTTGACCAGGGATCTATCCACCATCTTCCCATCGGAGACCCTACGCGTAGGCAGCTTCAGGCTTCGGATCGAAATGGCTGCCAAAGCAATGGCCGCGTATCTGGCCGCGGAGGCGCATCGTTGCCGTAGTGGAAGCACCATACCATTATCCATCGAAGAGGTCTTCGAGGCCCCACTTCCGAATGGGATCCACATCAAAGGCCGATGTGATCGCGTGGAGGAGCGTGATGGCATCGTACACATACTGGACCTGAAGACCGGCAATGTGCAACCCTGGCAGGCGGAATTGAAAGGCCTGGAGCGCGAGCATCTTTCCGCTGACAAGCGCTATGCCCTTCAATTGCTCATCTATGCGTGGACATACCTCCACCAGCACCCGGAAGTGTCAGTGGTGAGGGCCGGGATCATTCCCATGCAGCGAGCCTCACAGGCAGAAGGGATCCTGCTGAAGGTGGCAGGCTCGCATGACATAGGCCGTGGGATGATGGCGGGGATCTCCGATCTGCTCACCACCCTGGTGGAGGAGATCATGGATCCCGGTGCACCGTTCTCACATCATACGGATAGCCTCTACTGTGGCTGCTGCGTGGGGTAAAAGAAAAGGGGGCTTTCGCCCCCTTCCGATCCACGTGAAACCAAACTCTATTGATAAACGATCTTGTGCACCGTGTTGTTCTCACCACGCTTCAGCTTCAGGTAGTACACGCCGTTGCTCATGGATGTGAGGTCCATTTCTTTGCGGTAGGTGCCTTCGAAGCCTTGGATGGCATCGTTGAACACGGATTGGCCGATGGAATTCACAACCTCCACGGTAACATCCATAGCCTGCCCATTCTCAAAGCTGAAGGTGAACTGGCCCTTGTTCGGATTCGGCTGGATCAGCACATGGGCATCCTCCTCAGCCGTAGCGAGGTTCTTGTAGATGAGCCCGGTGTGGTCCTGGCCACCGAGTGAAACGTAGTAGTTTGCATTGTTCGTGGGCACGGCGGTCCAGGAATCATTCACCAACTCGAATTCGGCCTTGCCGGATACGGGTATGGTGGCGATCACATACTCTTCACCAGCTGTCCAACGTGCACCATGGGATACCATGGTGGTGGTACCAAAGCCGGCGTACACCTGGTAGTTCAATGGCCCATGCTCATGCACATTGCCCGAGCGCATCAAGGGGATATACAACTTGGAAGCACCCTCCTGCTGCACCTGGCCCAATGTGGCCCCTGTGGAGCGGTCCCACTTGATCGTGAAGACCACGGAAGAGAAAATGCCCTCGAAATCCGCATGGGGTTTCACACGCACCTCCAGTTGGTTGTTGTTCTGGAACAGGCCGATGTCCACATTCTGGGCATTGGCCGCACTTGCGGACATAAGTATACCAAGCCCAAGGGCGAGGCTGAAAAGGTTGCTCTTCATCTTTGAGCTTGTCTTGTTTGGTAAAAGGTTCAGGAAGAACGCCCTGCTGAACGGCTTCCGAAGGTGCAAGTTAGCATACATGTACGTGTGATCCAATAGTGAGTATCTCATGTTTTTTCCACCAATAGACCGGCTGCCCTGGGATGCCCGACGAACCTCTGGATGTTCCCCATGAACCTGTAGCGTTCATGAACCTTCACACCTGGAACCGAACAGGGGTCCCTTTTGATGGGGACCCCTGGCCGGAAACCTGCAAGGAAATATGGAACCAGCCCAAAGCCTGGAAGAATTTTGGCGGCCTTGGTATTGGATAGACGGGGCCTCTTGAAAAGGGTTGCCGCCAATATGGATTTTTTTTTGACTTTTTTTGATCCTGAGATCCACCACACTGAGGATCAAGCAAATAAGACTCCCCCAGCATGCTCCGTACAGCCTTCCAGTTGTGGCCGGTCCATCACGCGGTGAATTTGTAACCTACACCCCTTATGGAATGGAAATACTTGGGCGAGCGGGGATCCGGTTCGAAGTACTTCCTGAAACCAACAATGAAATTATCCACGGTGCGGGTGGTGGGGAAGACGTTATAGCCCCACACTTTGCGCAGGATCTCCTCGCGGCTCACAACCTCCCCCTCCCGTTCCACCAGAAGCCGCAACAGCATCATTTCCCGCTGACTCAGTGTGCGCCGCACCCCATCATGGCCGAGCACCTCATAGCTGTTGAAATCGATGTGGTTTCCCCCGAAATCGTAACTGGATCGCAAGGGGGACACCGTACCGTCCGAGGATCGCTGGATGAGCTTGGCCACCCGGAGCAACAACTCTTCCAATTCAAAGGGTTTCCCCAGATGATCATCTCC
>JAEZCB010000159.1 GCA_023412755.1 Bacteroidota bacterium | reverse complement strand
TTCGGGAACTGATCATAGGTGGTGCTCACCAACCCCGGCTTGCCTTTTATGGCCCCGGTTTGGATCACCAGCTCATCCCCTTCCGCCAGTTCTATGGCGCCATTGGCCATTTCACCAATGCGCATCTTGGGGCCCTGGAGGTCCGCGAGTATGGCGGTGGAAAAGCCCAGTTCCTCATTCAGCTCCCGTATGGTGCGGATAAGTTCCGCATAGAACTCATAGCTGCCGTGGCTGAAATTGAGGCGGCACACGTCCATGCCGTTGAGCATCATTTCCCGGAGCACCTCCCTGGATGAGGAGGCGGGACCGATGGTGGCCACGATCTTGGTCTTCGGATCGATCATTTTGTTCTTCAGAGCAACAATTTATGGCCCTCTTTCAGGTGGGCGAATTCAAGTGGAAAGGCCGTGAGTACGAATTCCGCCTCGCGCACCTTGCGCAGCACCTCATCCATGGTCTCGGGCCGTTCATGATCCTTTATCAAAAAGAGATCGGCATGTTTCAACTCCCTGAGTAGAATGCCGTCGCTGCCATGGTTGTTCACAAGGGTGAATCCGCCCTGCAGCTCCTCGTCCACATGATCGAAGGCTGCGAATTCCTGCATTCGGCCCTGCACTTCCACGGCGATGGGGGCTCTCCTCCTGGTGAGCAAAAGCCCCAGCTTGCGGTTGAGCGACCAGCACAGCCGGTGGTCCTTCACATGGCTGCTTATGCCTATGACATCCACCTCCGGATCGGGTTCCAGATCGAGCTTGAGCCGGGCTACTTTTCGCACCGGTTCCTTCGCGTTGGGATCACTCACAGGAGTTCAACTTGCCGACCAAAGGTAAACGTGGAAGTACCGGGAACGCCTACCTGGCGGACCGGGTATTCAACCCGCTTTGTCAGCACCCGTTGTTTCGCCACCTTTTCCCCGTCCACGCCACAGGGCTCTTTTCTTCGCCGGTCTCTCTCCACTGTCGGTGGGTTTGCGTTCCGCCTTTGCAGCAGGAGCCTTCCTGGCTGGGCGCTTTTTCTGGAGTGGCGGTCCGCTGTTGGCCTGGGTTTCCGTGGCCGGCTCCGATCGGGGTGTTGCCGGTTTGCGGGAACGCATGGCACGAAAAGCGCTCTGGGCGGCATCCTGTTCTGCCACCTTCTTGCTGGCGCCATGCCCGGTGCCTTTCAGATCACCGTTGATCCGCACCTCGCAGCGATAGGACTTACCGCGCCCTTTACCACTGACCTCCTGCACCACGAAGTCGATGCGCTTGCGCCGCTTCTGCCCCCATTCCAGCAGCCGGCTCTTGCCATCGCGGTCCTCCTTCTCGATCTCCTTGAGGTCGAAGTGTTTCTTGAGCAGCCCCACCACCACCTTGCGCGTGCGATCAAAGCCCTTGTCCAGGAACAGTGCTCCGATCATGGCTTCCACCGCGTTGCCTGGCACGGATGAACCGCTGTCCCTGGCCACATTGCTCTCGATCACCTGTTCAATGTCAATGTGCCTGGCCAGCAGGTTGAGTTGGCTGCGGCTCACCAGCTTGCTGCGCATGCGGGTAAGAAAGCCCTCGTCTTTTTCCGGATACTGGCGGAATACCAGTTCGCCGATCACCGCATCCAGGATGGAATCACCCAAAAATTCCAGCCGCTCGTTGTTGGGGAGATCCTCGCGATCCTCCGGTATGGCGCTTACATGGCGGAGCGCTTCACTGTATAGCCGCAGATCGCCGGGTGTGATGCCCAGCCGGGAACGGCACCAAGCTTTTATGCGACGCTCCTCGGGGGTGCGCGCGCGGTGGAAAAGCCTCCGGATCACGTGCTGAAGGAACTACTGCTGATACTTGCGGAACACCACTGACGTATTGTGGCCTCCGAAACCGAAGGTATTGCTCATGGCCACATCCACCGTACGCACCTTGCTTTTGTTGAAGGTGAAATCCAGCTTGGGATCGATCTCTGGATCCGCGGTGAAGTGGTTGATCGTCGGCGGTACCACGTCATGCTTCACCGCGAGTATGCTGGCCACCGCCTCCACGGCACCGGCGGCACCGAGCAGATGGCCTATCATGCTCTTGGTGGAGCAGATGCTGATGTTGTAGGCGTGATCGCCGAAGAGCTTTTGTATGGCCTTCACCTCCTGCGGGTCGCCGATCGGCGTGCTGGTGCCGTGGGTGTTGATATGGTCCACTTCGGTGCCCTGCAACCCGGCATCCGCAAGGGCATTGCGCATGCACAGATAAGCTCCATGACCTTCCGGATGCGGTGCGGTGATGTGGTACGCGTCCGACGACATGCCGCCGCCGATGATCTCCGCGTAGATCTTTGCGCCACGTGCCAGCGCATGCTCGAGATCCTCAAGTATGATGGCCGCCCCTCCTTCACCCAGCACGAAACCATCGCGATCCTTGTCATAGGGCCGTGATGCCGTGGCCGGATCCTCGTTGCGTGTGCTCATGGCATGCAATGCATTGAACCCGCCAACGCCCGCTTCGTAGATGCTGGCCTCGCTGCCACCGGTCACCATCATATCCACTATGCCCAACCGGATCAGGTTGAAGCTGTCTATGATGGAATTGTTGCCGCTGGCACAAGCTGAGACCGTGACGTAGGAAGGGCCGCGCAAACCATGCCGCATGCTGATGAGGCCCGAAGCGCTATCCGCGATCATCTTGGGGATGAAGAACGGATTGAAGCGCGGGGTACCATCGCCCTTGGCGAAGTTGGTGCACTCGTCCTGAAAGGTCTTGAGACCACCGATGCCGCTACCCCACACCACGCCGAAGCGATCCAGATCCTCCTTCTCCAGCTCAAGGCCGCTATCCTTCATGGCCTCATCAGAGACCACAAGCGCGAATTGAGAAAAGGGGTCCATCTTCCTGGCCTCCTTGCGGTCCAGGAAATTCTCGGGGATGAAACCCTTCACCTCACAGGCGAAGCGGGTCTTGAACTTGCTGGCATCGAAGCGGGTGATGGGCGCAGCACCGCTGCGGCCGCCTACCAGGCCCTCCCAATACTCTGGAAGTGTATTGCCGATG
>JAEZCB010000154.1 GCA_023412755.1 Bacteroidota bacterium | reverse complement strand
TTACCCACCCCTCGTTCTTCACATTTTCCCAACATTCCATGCCCGCAGGAGACCGCCGATCGACCATGGATGAATTGCAACGGGTGCCTCCAGAGAAGCATGTGCCTGTACATGCCGTGCGGGTGCTGCTGGATGATGTGCGCAGCCGCCATAACGTAGGTTCCATCTTCCGTTCCGCCGATGCATTCGGTATCGCCGGACTGGACCTCTGTGGCTTCACGCCCTGCCCACCCCATCGGGAGATCGAAAAAACGGCGTTGGGTGCCACTTCCACCGTGCCCTGGGAGCAGCACATGGATACGGTGGCAAGGGTACTGCAGCTCAAAGCGCAGGGGCACACCGTCTTCGCCGTTGAACAGACCATGCTTGCCAAACCACTTCATGAGGTAGTGGTGCCGGATGGGCCGGTGGCCATTGTGTTGGGGAACGAACTCTCCGGGGTCTCGGATCATGTCATCCAAGCCTGCGATGCCTGCATCGTGATCCCACAATTCGGCTCCAAGCATTCCTTGAATGTGTCCGTCTGCGCTGGGATCGTGCTGTGGTGGCTGGTCATGGGTCACCATCCCCTGAAGTGACATCTTCCCCGCCGCTGGAGGCAACCCCTGGTCTCCACCACGGTCTTATGCATATGCACATTAGGGTCTTCCCTGGGCCGCGTCATCCAAACCTCCTATATTTGGCTGCATCCGGTGACCGCATGCTCAAGCACACGAAGCGTTCCCTTCTCCTTACGGTCCTGCTGGGGATCCTCTCCATTCCGGTGACAGCCCAATATTTTCGGCAGTCCACATATTGGAAGACCAACCGGAATGAGATCAACGTCGCATTCGGGATCTCCAACTTCCTGGGTGAACTGGGGGGCCGCAACCAGATCGGTTCACCATTCATCTGGGATCTTGAGATGAGCCAGACCCGGCCTGCCGCAAGCATCGGCTACCGGTATTACATCAGGAGAAAGCAATCGCTTCGTCTGGGCATCACCTATGGGATCCTTGCTGGCAATGACAACCTGACCCAGGAGATCTTCCGCAACAACCGGAACCTCCACTTTAGAAGTGATGTGATCGAAGCTTCTCTGCGGTACGAGTTGCACCTCTATCGGGAGGAGCTCGGCCATGTATATGATCTTCGCGGGGTAAAAGGAACAAAGAGCAGCCGTGTTGGTTTGTACTTCTTCGCTGGGATCGGTGCCTTCTACTTCGAACCGCATGCGCAGTTCAACAATGCATGGGTGCCCCTTCGTCCATTGCGCACCGAGGGCCAGGGATTACCGGGTGGTCCTGAAGAATACAACAACATAGGGGTGTGCATCCCGTTGGGTTTCGGTATCAGGAAAGCCTTTAGCAAACAATGGAGCATGGGGCTGGAATTGCAATACACCAAGACCTTTACGGATTACATCGATGATGTGAGTACAGTGTATTATGACAACGAGGTTATCCGTGAAGTGAATGGCGACATGGCCGCCTACCTTGCTGATCCGAGCATCGGTGTGGGGCCGATCTATGATCTTGGCATCAACCCCACCGCCACTGGGCAGCAACGTGGTGATCCGGATGATCTTGACGCGTACCTCTTCGTCACTGTGAATGCACACTACAAGATCTTCAAGTACCGCAGCGGCTCGAAAAAGTACCGGGCACGCATCCGCAGGCAGAAGATCGTCTTCTAGGATCAGCGCCACCGAATTTTGTGGAAGGGCTCTCAGGGGCCCTTCTTTATTTGGGCATAGCCGACATCCTGTGATGGCTCATTCACCAAAATGACCCTCCGGTAAGGCTTGGACCCATGACCTCCGGATCTTTTCTGGACCTGGCCACCTCAACGCATGCGTCTCCACATGCCGGGCGGCTTTCACATGAGAGGACGGACCCATGCTCTGGCTGTTGGGCAATGCGATGAGATGCGGAACATTCATCGGCCAGCGATATCAAGAAGTAATGATACCTGTTCGGTCGAATGGATCGGGTAATGGGTTCATTCAAAACCCACGGCCCTTCCAACAAAGGACAGCCTGTTGAATAAGTTCTTCTGAGAGATCACCTCTCCAGCGTTCCGGGTCTTAAAAAAGAAAAGGGCCGCTCAAGCGAGCGGCCCCGTGAGTGCAAAGCTTGATCCCTCAGATACCCAACTGACCTTTGTGGTCACGGAATTCGAGATCCTTCAGCGCCTTCTCGCGCAGGCTCTCATCCTTCTGGATCGCCGCATTCAGTTCGCTGCGCACCATGTCACCATTGTTCTGGCGTGCTGCGATGATCGCCATGAGGTAGTGACCATGGGCAGTATCCTTATCCGGACTCTGCTCCAGGATCCGCTGGGCACCGGCCGCATCGCCGCTCAAGAGCTTCGCTAGGGCGGCATTGTGCGTGTTCTGCCCGCTCATGTTACTGTTGGCTGCGCCGTAATCACCCTGCTGGATGTTAACGATACCCATGTTGTACTTCACTTCCGGACCAGCAGCCATGGCTTTTTCAAAGAGTTCAGCAGCACGCCTCTTATCTCCTTTAAGCCTTGCTACCACCCCCAGGTTGTTCGTGCTTACCGGATTGTCCTGGATGCTGTTGGCCTTTTGGAATTGTGTCTGTGCCTCATCAACCTTGTTCTGCATCATCAACACGTATCCCACATTGTTCGCTCCGCGATAGTCCTGAGGATAGATCCTTTCGGCCTCACGATAGATGCGCAACTGCTCATTCAGATCCTGGGTCAAGGTGCCGGCGTAAAGGAGTTCCTCCGCATTCAAGGAATCCGGAGTATCCCGGCTCATTGCGGCTATCTGCTCGTCACTCTTGCCCACTACCTGGTAGTTGAGGCGTACCTCACTCCGGCGCAGGCGGGGCAGGATCTCTTCGGCGATCTCCCCATAAGTGGCGGCCATGTTCCGGATCTCGGCTTCGCGACGGGTAACATCGGGATACATCTCCAGAACACGCAACACGAGGTCACGGTCGGCGATGTCGCTTTGCTGCATGGCGGCCTTGAAACCTTCCCAGTCCTCCCCACGCGGGTTAAGTTGGTAGAACGCGTCCGCACGGGCGGCCTCCACCTTGGCGCGATTCATTTCACCTCGAGACCAGGTCTGGGCGCTGCGCGCACGATCATTTGCGAGGTTCTCATTGAGGCTCAATTCACCTTCGGGGCTGGCCCATGCATCGATGGTAATGCCCTTAAGTTCGATGTTACCGCGCTTCGCGAATCCACGGATGAAGTCCGCCATCGTGCGCACATCTTCATCCCTCAATTCAGCAGGGCGTACCACGCTGGAGTTCACCAGATAGTGGATGGTTGCCTCTTCCGTGTGATCGGTGATCCGCTGGAACTGGTCCTTGCCCAGCAGCACCTTATCATCGGCCTGTACCAGGAATGGAGTGGTAACTACACCATCGGCGATCTTCACGTCCTCGAAAGCACGCTCCTTATTACCCTGGCGGCCTACGATGCGTACCACAAGATCGCTTTCGGCCATGGCGGGCGTATAGGCCACTTTATGGCTGTAGTTGAAGGCCTTGCCGCTCTCGTAAGGCACCACTGTATGATTCCCAGCGGCTTTATCACCTTGGAATGAGACCGTGCGTGCCGGAGTTTCGCCCCCTGGGTAGATGAGGGTGGGTGTAAGGTCCACCATGGCCTTTCTGTGGAAATATTTTCCCGGAAAGTTGCCATTGATGTTGATCGCTACCGAATCACCCTGTACGATCAAAGGGTTGGGGTCCACCGTATAGCGGATGTTCTCAGCGTAGCGATTCATCTTGCCCAAACCTCCGCAACCACTGAGTAACAGTGCTGCGATGGCGATAAGGCCCGGGCCTTTCAGGTGCCGCTTTTCCATGAATTAGCGTCTTGGTTTCTTGGATTCGGGTGCAAGTATATGAACGCCTTGGAGCAACCGGTGGACCAGAATGGAACACTTCTCCACATTCTTCAGTGAGCATCAGAGGGAAACGACCCTCATGCCAATGGTGTCCTTGGTCGTATCGATCGCCCCGATCAAGGCCTCGTACGCCTGCCGATCATGCAAAAGGTCCTTGTCCTGTAGGTCCACAACGAGCACCCGCGATCGATCCTGCTTCTGGAGGTGGTCCAGGTACTGTTCCTGGAGGCGGCCCAGATATTCCGTGGTGATCCGTTGTTCATAACCACGCCCTCGCGACCTGATCCGTTCCCGCACACGATCCATGTGTAGGTAGAGATATACGATAAGCTCCGGCCGCGGCAGGTCGTTGTACATGATGCCGTACAGATCACGGAAAAGGTGGAACTCATCTTCCGGAAGCGTCACGCTGGCGAAGACCAGTGACTTGCCCAGGGAATAATCCACGATGGTGGAAGCGCTAAAGAGATCACCATCCGTGATGCGCTTGAGTTGATGGTAGCGCTGGGCCAGAAAGGACAACTCCACGGAGAACGCATAGCGGTCCGGTGCTTCGTAGAATCTGGGTAGGAATGGGTTCTCTTCGAACTCCTCCAACACCAGTCTGGACCCAGCTTCACCCGCAAGCCTTCGCGCCAGAGTGGTCTTTCCGGCGCCGATCAATCCTTCCAGCGCGATATATCCTTCCAACATCACGTATACCCCTGGCGGCGAAGATCGGTAAGGAGCCGCAGTATACTTTGCCCCAGCATGGGATGCACCCATTCGGGAACTATGTCGGCGGCTGGGGCCAGGGCGAATTGGCGCAGGTGCATGCGCGGGTGTGGAACCTGGAGGCCGGGCCGGCCGATGATGACATTACCTTGCATGAGGATATCGATGTCCAATGTTCGTGCTTCATAACCCTGGGAAAATTGGCGCGAGCGGCCCAATTCCCGCTCGATCTGAAGACACTGTTCAAGGATCCCTTCCAGTGGCGATCCCGTTGCCACGAGCAGCGCCCGGTTCAAGAAAAGGCGATCATCCTCGAATCCCCAGGGTCTTGTCCAATGGTCCCGGCTTCTGGCTTGGATCACACCTATGCGTTCACCCAGCATACGCTCGGCTTCACCGAGAAGGGCGGGGGGATCGCCCACATTCCCTCCTAGCAGCAATAACGTTTCGGGCATAGGCCGCAAAAGTAGGATCACCAGGGCGCCTTTCCCCAAGAATAGGGCACCATTCCTTCCGCAAAACGCACCGTAAAAGTTGTGAACAGCCGATATTCATCAATTTCCAGAAAAAAGCAGGCAACCTGCCCGCTGGCGCAGCGTCTTCCATACGGAACCTTTGGTCCTATACCTCTAAAAACCTGGAGCCATGGACATTTTGATCGACCTCCACGATTCGCTGTACGCGCAAATGGGCTTCGCACTGTACTACGTGCTCGGCTTCATGGCCGTGATAGCCGCCCTCGCCCAATGGCGTTTGTATGAAAAGGCAGGACAGCCTGGCATAGCGGCATTCGTGCCCATATGGAACATCATCATATTCCTGCGTATCGTAGGCCGCCCTGCACGCGATGGATGGAAGATGCTTATTCCCATCTACGGTCAGTTCTACTTCATACCGAAGGTTTGGATAGAGGTCTGCCAGAGCTTTGGCAAGCGCAGCGTGCTGGACTATGTTCTGGTGATCGCCCTGAACGGCTTGTATATCCTTAACCTGGCCCTTAGCGAAAGCACACGGTACCAAGGTCCGGTATATGGCAAGGTACCCCCGCCACCCGCGCGCCGGCTTACGCCGCAACCGGCACCATCCATGGCTTGAAGAACGATTTTCTTTGAATAGGCCACCTCATCGGGTGGCCTTTTTCTTTTGTTCACAGGCTGGAAAAATGTTCCCTGGCCAGATCAAGCGCCTTCCCAACACCTGAAGGATCCTTGCCGCCGGCGGTAGCGAATTCCGGCTGCCCGCCGCCGCCACCCTTGATCTCCGGGGCCATGCGTTTGATCAGCTCGATCGCGGATGCACCTGTGGCCTCAACGAATCGCTTTCCGAGTGACACCGCCAGAAGGGGCCGGCCATCCTGCACGGAGGCAGCTACGAATGCAAGACCTGGCGCGGATCCACGCAGCAACTGGCCGAGTTCCTTCAAGCCTTGGGCCGGCAGATCTACCCGATCCACCAGCACGGAGAGACCTTCCTTGAAGGGCTCGGCCCGCTGCGGCAGTTCCTGGGCCAGGCGCTGTGACCGTTCTTTCGAGGCCTGTTCCAACTCTTTCTCCAAAGCCGCCTTCTTCTCCAACAGAAGTTTCACAGCCGTTACCACATCGTCGGTCTTCAACAGCGATGTGATGGCCTGCAACTTGTCCAACTTCTCAGCGATCATGTGTTCCGCGGCCACGCTTGTAACAGCTTCGATACGGCGCACCCCTGCGGCCAGCGCACTTTCATTCACGATCTTGAACGGGCCGATGACCCCGGTGCGGGGCACATGGGTACCGCCACAGAGTTCCACGCTCGGCCCGAACTTCACAACACGCACCGCATCGCCGTACTTCTCTCCGAATAATGCCATGGCACCCATCGCTTTTGCTTGTTCCATGGGCATATCACGATGTTCTTCGAATGGGATATCACCGGAGACCATATCGCTCACTTCCCGCTCGATCATGACGAGCTCTTCCGGGGACACTTTCGCGTAGTGGCTGATGTCGAAACGCAACCTGTCCGGTGCCACCAATGACCCTTTCTGCTCCACATGCGAGCCCAGATGCTTGCGCAACGCATGATGCAACAGGTGCGTGGCGGTATGGTTGCACATGATGAGCCGCCTGCGCTTCTCATCCACCTGCGCGGTGCATGGGACGGAAACATCGCTGGGAAGTTCCCTGGTGAAATGGATGATCAGCTGGTTCTCGCGCTTGGTATCGACCACTTCGATACGCTCTGCCCCTTCTGCGGTACTGCGTGGGATCAACCAGCCGGTATCACCCACCTGGCCACCACCTTCAGGGTAGAACGGTGTTTTGTCCAGCACGATCTGGAATTGATCACCGCCCTTGCCACTGACCTTGCGATAACGCAGGATCTTCGCTTCGCAAGAGAGTAGGTCATGGCCGATGAACTCCGTCTCCCCCTGCCCCAGTTCCACCCAATCACCGGTGGAAACGGCAGTTGCGGCACGGCTGCGCTCCTTCTGTTTCCGGAGTTCGGCCTCGAAGCCATTCATATCCACCTCACGACCTTGCTCCCGTGCCATGAGCTGGGTAAGATCGATCGGGAAGCCGTAGGTGTCGAATAGCTCGAAGGCCTTGTCCCCTGCCAAGGTACCGGCGCTACCGGCCAGTGCGGCCTCCAGTCGCTTGGTGCCTTGTTCCAAAGTGCGCAGGAAGGCCTTCTCCTCCTCCTGCACCACACTTCCGATCAATTGTTGCTGCGTACGCAACTCAGGGAACTGATCGCCCATTTGATCGGAAAGAACAGGGATCAACGAATGCATGAACGGCTCATCCAACCCAAGAAAACTGTAGCCGTAACGCACCGCCCGCCGCAGGATACGGCGAATGACATAACCGGCGCCCGTGTTGCTCGGCAACTGTCCATCTGCAATGGCGAAAGCGATCGCGCGCAGATGATCGGCGATCACGCGCATGGCGATGTCGCTCTTCTCGTTCTGTCCACCATATTTCTTCCCGCTCATCTTGGCGATCGCCTGGATCAACGGCTGAAAGACATCGGTGTCGTAGTTGCTGCGCTTGCCTTGCAATACCATGCACAAGCGCTCGAAGCCCATGCCGGTATCCACATGCTGGGCAGGCAATGTCACAAGTGAACCATCGGACCTACGCTCGAATTGCATGAACACATTGTTCCAGATCTCGATCACCTGCGGGTGATCCCGATTCACAAGACCATGTCCCGGCTCCTGTTCCTTTTCTTCAGCGGAACGCACATCCACATGGATCTCCGTACATGGCCCGCACGGACCAGTGTCCCCCATCTCCCAGAAATTATCCTTGCGGGTGAATGGAAGGATCCGGTCTTCGGGCAGATATTTCGACCATAATCCACGGGTCTCTTCATCCGCCGGCAGGCCATCCTTCTCATCACCGCCGAAATACGTGACGTAGATATCCTTCACATCGATCCGATACTCCTCCACCAAGAGTTCCCACGCCCACTGGATCGCCTCCTTCTTGAAATAATCTCCAAAACTCCAGTTGCCGAGCATCTCGAACATGGTGTGGTGATAGGTATCGATACCCACCTCCTCCAGATCGTTGTGCTTGCCGGAAACGCGAAGGCATTTCTGCGTATCCGCTATGCGCCTGTGCTTCGCCGGCCGGTTGCCCAGGAACAGGTCCTTGAACTGGTTCATGCCCGCATTGGTGAACATCAGCGTGGGATCATCTTTGATCACCATGGGAGCGCTCGGCACGATCACATGGCCGCGCTTCTCAAAGTGATCAAGGAATTTCTGTCGGATATCGCGGGATGTCATAGCAGCTGGCGAATTGCGGGCGGCAAAGGTAGATGGGGTTGTGATCCAAACCGGCCGATAACCTCCCATTCACCACCTTTGGCACAAGATCCGCCAAAGGCAAGCCATGAACTTCCTCCTCCCATTACTACTCATATCCACCATGGTACTATCCGGCACGGCATGCAGGCAGCAGGCCAATGCCGTGGCGGCCACCGAAGAACAGGGTACAGAAACCACACAGGAGCGGCCCGTGGCGAATGACCCGCAGGAACCGCAGGGGGATCCCGTGATATTCAAGCTGGAACGCACCGCTTGCTTCGGCCCCTGCCCCGCCTATCGGATAACGATACACCAAAGCGGCAAGGCCACATATGAAGGCATCGCCCATGTGGAGCAGCAGGGCATGCACCATGCCCAGGTGGATGGCTCCTTAATGGACCGGCTGGTGCAGGAAGCGGAACAAAAAGGCTTCTTCGAAATGAAGGATGAGTACGACCGGCCAGTAACGGACCTGCCCAGCACCATCTTAACAGTGCGGAGGAATGGCGATACCAAAACGGTAAAAGGGCGCGTTGATCCTCCACAGGCCTTCAAGGATCTGGCGGCATGGGCGGATGAAATGCTGCTACCGATACCCTGGAAGCCGGTGCCGCCACAGGATTGACCTCAGCCGTTCATCACCTCATTCGCCGGACATCCCTGCATAGGCAGGTGCTTCGGTCATTCCTGCTAACTTTGCCGCTCCTATCACCGAACCAAGGAATATCCGGAAAATGAAGCGTTTTCTCTCGCTGTGCACCGCAGCCCTACTGGTGCTCGCCATTCATGCCCACGAAGGCATGTGGCTTCTCACGAAGTTGAAACAGGTGAATGAGGCCGAGATGCAGAAGCTCGGGTTCAAACTCTCCGCAGAGGATATCTACGCCATCAACCGCAGTGGCCTCAAGGATGCCGTTGTGCGCCTGGGCGGTGGTTTCTGCACCGGTGAAATGGTGAGCGCGGAAGGACTTTTCCTTACGAATCACCACTGTGGCTACGATGCTGTGCAGGGATTGAGCAGCGTGGAGAACGATTACCTGACCAATGGGTTCTGGGCCATGGAACGTGGACAAGAATTGCCTGCCGGTTTCGGTGTAAGCTTCCTGCAAAGCATCGAGGACGTCACCGATAAGGTGAAGGCCGCGCTAAATGATGGCATGAGTGAGAGTGAGCGGGATGCGAAGGTGCAGGAGATCGGCGCTCAACTAAAGATGGAGGCGTCCAAAGGCAACGGAGTGAGCGCCGACTTCAAGACCATGTTCGAAGGTAATGAGTTCTATCTCTTCACCTACAAGACATACAATGATGTGCGGCTGGTGGGGACGCCACCCAATTCCATCGGAAAGTTCGGTGGTGATACCGACAACTGGATGTGGCCCCGCCATACCGGCGATTTCGCACTGTTCCGTGTATATACCGGCCCGGATGGTGAACCCGCCGAGTACAATGAGGCCAACGTGCCATTCAAGCCTGCCCACCATTTCCCCGTGAGCCTGCAGGGCGTTAAGGAGGGCGATTTCGCCATGGTGATGGGCTATCCCGGCAGCACCGATCGCTTCCTGAGCAGCCATGGTGTACGCCTTGCGCTGGATGTGGAACAGCCCAGCCGAGTAAAGATCCGTGGCGAAAAGCTGGACATCATGAAGGCGGACATGGACGCCAGCGATGAGGTTCGGATCAAGTATGCCAGCAAATATGCCCAGGTGAGCAATTACTGGAAATACTTCATTGGCCAACAGCGCGGGTTAAAGCGTCTGAACGTTCTTGACAAGAAGAAGAAGCAGGAAGAAGAATTGATGGCATGGGTGAACGCCGATCAAGGCCGCAAGGCGCAATATGGCGAGATCATGGATCTGCTCGAGAGTGGCTATCGTGAGCGGGCCAAATTCGAAAAAGCGAACACCTATATGCAGGAGGCTGCATTCGGAAGCGAAATGATCATCATGGGATTCCGCACCTTCGGGCTGTTGAACCAGCTGCGCACCGATGAAAAGGATGCCGCCAAGGTGGCGGCCATGGTGGCGCGCGTACAGACGGCTGCCGACGAACATTTCAAGGATTACAATGCGCCCACCGATCAAAAGATAACCGCAGCGATGTTCCATCTCATGTACAATGATGTGGAACGCGACCTGTTGCCCGGCGTGATGTTGACCATACAGAAGAAATACAAAGGCGATTTCGATGCTTGGGCGAAGGCCGTCTTCAACACCAGCATCCTTACCGACCGCGCACGGCTGGATGCTTTTCTTGCGAAGCCTTCGTTGAAGGTCCTGGAAAAGGACCTGGGCATACAGGCCATGGAAAGCTGCCTTAACCATTACCGCAACGTACTGGGACCCGCCATGGACATCAGCGAGACCGACATCTCGAAGGGCTACCGCCTGATGGTGGCCGCCATGCGTGAAAAAGATCCGGATCGGAAGTGGTATCCCAACGCCAACAGCACCATGCGCCTCACCTACGGGGTGGTGGGCAGCTATTTCCCTGCCGATGGCATGTTCTACAAGCATTCCACCACCTACAATGGTATTCTCGAGAAGGAGGACAATACCAACGAGGAGTTCATTGTACCGGCACGCCAGCATGAAATGCTAAAGGCCCGCGATTTCGGGCGCTACGCGGATGAGAATGGCGATCTGATCATCAACTTCATCAGCAACAACGACATCACCGGCGGCAACAGCGGAAGCCCGGTGTTGAATGGCAATGGGGAGTTGATCGGGATCGCGTTCGATGGCAACTGGGAGGGCATGAGTGGTGATATCGCATTCGAACCGGAACTGCAGCGCACCATCAGCGTTGATATCCGCTATGTCCTTTGGACGATCGATAAGTTCTCAAATGCCGGTCACTTGGTGAAGGAGATGACGGTGGTGGAGCGGAAGCCGGAGACGAATGGAGAGGCCGCCATTCCGGAGAACTCCGCCCCCGCTGGACAGCCAGTGAGACAGTGAGCATATTTTTGGAACAGAACGTGAAAAGCGGCCTTCCGGCCGCCTTTCACGTTCCAGGCGATCGTGGCACGTGTACCAATGGTTCCTCCGCCAAAGAGAGAACGGCACCCACCGCCGAAAGGATCGGTGCGAACATTGTTCCCAGCAGTGGCACCTTCATCAACAGGTTGAAGAGTGCGCCATTCACCAGCACCATACCCATCCTTTCATTCACCGCGGCCACGCTTTCCCGCACCCGCATACCCCGCCGTTCGAAGACATAATCGTACATGGAAGATCCATAGAAATACGATGATATGGCGAAAAGCAGGATGAGACTTACAGGCGTGGCCAGCGGCAACAGCAGTGTCGCCACCCAGATCATCACCGTTAATACCAACTCCAACAAACCATTGCGCATAGCGAACAACGCCCCGCGCCCCATCTCCCGGAGCCAGCGACCCCAGGAGAAAGGATGCCGCGTACCGGTGATGATCTCTTCGGTACGTTCACTGGCGTAGGCGAGTAACGGAGAAAGCAGGATCAACACCACGTATTTGTTGAAGGTGAACATCAAATAAGCGACCGCCAGTTTCAGCACGATGGCCACAAATAAGTCCGTGGCATCATTGAGAAATGCGATCACACCACCCCATGCTCCTTCGCCACCCTTTGTCAAAGCCAGATATTCCGAAACCCAGGCCATCAGATCATCCACCGGGCTTGAGATCACCCTTAAGATCAACAGGGAAAGCACTACCCAAAGCATGGCCGGTACCAAGAACATCCAGGCCATGCCATTGCGTACCACGAATCCGAATGCGCCGGCGTACCCTTTGAAGGAGCGCCTGGGACCATCCGTCCAATGTCGCCTCACCTGATGCATCGCTCCGCTAATTTCGAACAGGTTCCTTCCGCACGCATATGTGACCACACTTCACTGGATCCAAGAGCACGCGAGCGGCCACGATTACCTTTGCCCCCTTTCCTTGCCCAGCCTCATGGAATTAAGCCCGCTCACTGCCATTTCACCGTTAGATGGCCGCTATCGTGATAGAACACGAGACCTTTCCAGGTGGTTCAGCGAGCAGGCCCTCATGCGCTATCGGCTGCGCGTGGAGCTTGCGTATTTCGAGTTCCTCTGCGGCCTGCCGCTGCCCGAGTTGAAGGATGTACCGATCTCCGAGCTGGATGCGGTAAGGTTGCGGATCGATGAACTGAGTACCAGTGATGCGCAGCGGATCAAGGATATCGAGAAGGTGACCAACCACGATGTGAAGGCCATCGAGTATTTCCTGAAGGAGCGGCTCGAGGAGGCCGGGCTGGACCAGAAGCGGATGGAATTCGTCCACTTCGCCCTGACCAGCCAGGACATAAACAACACCGCCTTGCCGATGTTGTTGAAGGATTTCGTGTATGAAGGATACCTGCCTGCCATGATCGGGCTACGCAACAGATTGCATGGTTACGCACTGGAATGGGCACGCGTGCCCATGCTCGCCCGCACACATGGCCAACCCGCTTCACCAACCCGTCTTGGCAAGGAGATGCAGGTCTTCGTAGAGCGCTTGGATCGCCAGTTGAAGCTACTGCGGGAGGTGCCCTTCAGCGGAAAATTCGGTGGGGCCACGGGCAACTTCAATGCACACCATGCCGCATATCCGGAATTGGATTGGGTGCAGCTGGCGGATGAATTCCTGGAAAAGCGCCTCGGTCTGGAGCGGCAACAGTTCACTACGCAGATAGACCATTACGATGACATGGCCGCTCTCTTCGATGCCATGCGCCGCGTGAACACCATTCTGGTCGACCTCTGCCGGGACATGTGGCAATACATCAGCCTGGATTACTTCCGGCAGCGCATCAAACCCGGTGAGATCGGCAGTAGTGCCATGCCGCACAAGGTGAACCCGATCGATTTCGAGAATGCAGAGGGCAACCTGGGCCTGGGGAATGCACTGTTCGGGTTCCTGAGTGAAAAACTTCCCGTAAGCCGGCTGCAGCGGGATCTTACGGATAGCACCGTCACGCGCAACATCGGCATGCCCATGGCACATACCATGATCTCCATCCAGGCCATAAGCAAGGGCCTTGGGAAACTGCTGTTGAACGAGAGCGCCATGACCCGGGATCTGGACGGGCAATGGGCCGTGGTAGCCGAAGGGATCCAGACCATACTCCGGCAGGCCGGTTTTCCACAACCCTACGAACGGCTGAAGGAGCTAACACGTGGCAAGGAGCGGATAACACAGGAGGACATCGCGAATTTCATCGGCCAGCTCGATGTCACCAACGAGATCCGGCAACGCCTGCTGGGGCTTACGCCGCAGACTTATACGGGCATGGACCTGCTAAGCCGGGTCACCCCTTGACCAGTCCTCAGAAGGAGCGCTGCAGGAACCAGTTGAGCTTCTCGATATCCACGAATGTGAGGAAGCAGAGAAGCAGGCTGAAGAACACCAGGAACGCCATGAACTTCTTTTCCTTGTAAAGGCTTTCCGGCCCCTGCACAGGCGAATTCTTGCGCAGGCCGATCTTGAGATACCATGCGAAAAGCAAGGCGAAAAAAGGAAAGCTGATCAGCAGCTCGATGCGGTTCTTGATCAGGAAGATGCCCAGAAAGAACGTGGAGGTGAGCGCATAGAAGAACATGGAGATCAGCAGATTCTCCTCCGTGTAATATTTGAAGGATCGGCGGTAGAGACCGGCACGCTCCGGATCACCTATGAACCGGTATTCAGCGAAACGCTTGGTGCCCATGAGAAATGCTCCGCCCATCCAATAGGCCACCAGGATACTCGTTGGCGGCATGATGAGCCAGGCGGGATCGGTAAGCTCCGGCAGCAGAGCGGCAGGAACGAAGATGAACCAGCCAAGGGCGAACCGGATGGGGTTGTTCACTGATTCGCTGAGCACATCCAGGTACACGCGCTCCTTGGTACGGAAAGGGCGTACGTTGTACATGATCCCCATGAACAATAGAAAAGCTTCTATCACCATGAAATGAGGTGATATCAGGAGCGAAAGCAGCAGGCCGGCGGCAGCCAGCAAAGCATACTCCACATAGACAAAGCGCGGATCGAGCACCCGCTGAACAGCGGTTCGCTTGCTTTTCTCAGGATGGTAGCGGTCGAATTCGGCATCCAGGAACTCGTTGATCACATAGTTGGCCGATGCGATGAGACAGGTGGCCCCCACACCCACGACGATGCGCAACAACAGGTCCATGTCCAGCGGCGTGTTATACACCACGTAGGCGAAGAACATGCCCGGCAACATAAAGATGTTCTTGAACCAGTGGTCCGGCCGTGCTATGGTCACATAGTCTTTGAATGTCGCCGGCACACTGGTCGCGGAGGCCGCACCAGTGGTATCACGCAGCGTCGAGGCTTGAGCCATGGGTTTTCGCTTTTTTGAGCTGTTCGTATCGTTCATGAAGATCCAGGTAGAAGCGGTATCCTTTAGCAGGGGCCCGCTCCGTGATCATGTAAGGCATGCCGGCGCGTTCCGCACATTCGCCGTCCATCTCCTGCCGATCCCCAATAAAGAGGCATTGTTCCGCACGCAGACCTAGGTGTCGCATCACCACCAACAGACCTTTCGGATCGGGTTTCAGACGGTCAACTTCCGGATCGGTGGAACTCACCACCAGATCCACCTGAATACCCATAGCATGGAGTTTTTCACTGGCCGGATGATCGGAATAGATGGCCACCTTGATGCCATCCCGGCGCAACGCATCAATGAGTTCCCGGAGGCCGGGGTATAGAAGACCTTTGAGAAAGCGGTTCGGGTATTGGTGCATCCATCTGTTCACCACCTGACGAACCTTATGCTCGGGAACCCCGGTACGCTCGCTACACCAGCGGTACTGTGCGTTTTCGATGTCCCCAGCAGCTCCGGCGTTGCGCTCCCTTTCACTCCTGAACCTGGAGAGGATCAACAGATCGCGAAAGCGCCAGGGTTTCATGGCGTAATGGGAAAGAAGGGAGAAGAGCATCCGCCGGCGCAATCCTTTTTGATCATACAAGGTGCCGTCCACATCGAAGATCACCGCCTTCACCTCCGGCACATCGATCATGGTCCTTCTCAACGGCATCTGCTCTTGAACGCGCCCCACCCCGATCCGGTTACATGTGCTGTTACGCACCACGAAGTTAATACTCCGGGGGAGGCACTTCAACCTTCGTCGAAAAAATACTTGCCCTCGTCTATGCGATCGTTCTATTCGACGAGAGAACTTGTCATAAACCGGCCTTTTTACGTGCCTCTTGATGCTTGTCCACCACGCTCATGAAATCCTTCACATTGCCAAGGGTGTAGGCTTCATCCCAACGGAAGGTCTTGCCTTTATGGTCCACCCTGCAGATGGCGTAGGGCCGTTCATTGAAGATCGAATAATCCACCGCATCCATAGGCCTGATCAAAGGCGCCTGGATATCGATGCCATGATCGCCCTTCCTCCGCCGCTCCTCTACGCCATGCAATTCCAACACCACATGCCTTCCTATATAACCTGGGGCCCCATACTCCACACGAAAGGATCGATCGAAGGGCAGTGCCAGTTCATATCTGCCCTTGTCATCGATCAGTGCCTGGATCACCTGAGTGGTATCGGCAAGATCGATCGCCTTCACCGTGGCTCCAGGTAATGGTACACTACTATCCATATCCCATATCTCGCCATACACATAGAATGGATGCCCCTGCCCATACACCTGGCTGGAGAACAGCGGAAGCATGAGCAGGAGAACGTAAAAAAGAGAATGGCGCAGGTGTCGCATCGAGCTAAAGTAGATCGATCCTACGAATGAAGGCCAATGTCCGCTTCAACCTTTTCTTAATTGTTGCTTGTACGTCCGGAGCAGATCGCGCTGCCTATCTCTTAGATCATGGCCATAACCCCGATCCCAGATAAAAACATCCGTAGCGCGATCATATACCGCCTTGCCCACCGGGCGGTTCTCCAATGAAAGGTCCAGATCCGGCAGGTCCTTGAAAAGCGACATTTCCAATGAAAGACCATAGCCCCTTCTCCATTGTGCGGGCGTAGGGCCCTCTACCACCACAAGCACCCGTTTGGAAACATGCCCATCCGCGCTGAATTCGATCACGTGCTCGCCCTTTTCCATGATCCCAAGCAGGAAGGAGCCATCACTCGCCGTGTGGGTATGTATGGCGGTAGAACTATCCCCAGGCTGGTATGCGGCCACCTGTGCCAGACCGATGGGATCACCGCTCACCGCTTCCAGCACATTGCCATACACGGCGAGCAATGTGTCCTGGGCAATGAGCATCAGCGAAAAGCAGGAACAGCAGATGGTGGTTATCAGCCTCATCGTGATCTAAAGATACCCAAGGCCGGGACTTTTCATCCATCAACGTGACCTCTGGGGAAAGATTCTTTGCCGCAACTTCCGGAAAAGCGTGGGGCCTTCGTCCGGCTGCTGGCCGAGGAAATGAGACAAGGGCTTCAATTCCTCCACATGATCGAATATGATCTTGGCGATCGCGGTGAGCGGAATAAAGAGGATGATCCCCGGGATGCCCCAGACCATATTGCCCAACACGATGGCTACGATGATGAACAAGGGATTCACATTCACTTTATCCCCTACGATCTTCGGTGTCAGCAGGGTCTCCTCCAGGATCTGGTTGAAGGTGAAAGCGGCACCCACGAGCAGCGCTGGCACCACCGTACTTTCCGTGAGCAGCGCCATGCCGATCGGAAGCAGGCTGCCCACGATCGTGCCGATGAAGGGAATGAAGTTGAGATAGCCGGCGAGAAATCCAAAAAGCAGGGCATGCTCTATACCGATCAGATAAAGCCATGTTGAATTCAAAATGCCAAGTATGGTGGTCACGATCAACATGCCTCCCAGATAGCTCTGCCCAACAACACCTGCCTCACGCAACGCGTGCTTGGTTCGCTCCTTCCTATGCTCGGGGAAGATCATCACCACCGCATCGCGCAAACGCCGGCGGTAATACAGGAACAGGATGATGTAGGCGAACATGATCATGAGTGTGAAGAGCGTGCCGAATCCGACCTTCATCACCTCGAAGAGGTACTTGAATGCCTCCACCATGGGAATGGTACGCTCCTCCTCCCCCTTGCCACCGTTACCACCATTCTCCTCCTGCATGGCGCCATTTTGCGTGGTGTTCCCCGCCCCATCCACTCCTTCGGCCGTATTACCCCCATCACTCCCATCTTCCTGTTCAGGTGCATCTTCCACGGTAACGCCGAAGTTGGAGCGAAGGAATTCCTGACCCGCACCCACATGCTCCAACAATTGCTTCTTCAACCCTGGCGCATCCTCCGCGAATTCACTCACCTGCCATGCGATGAAGCCCACCAGCACCAATAGCAAGAGCAATAGGCTCACCGCGCTGATGGTGGCCGCCAGGCCGCGAGCCACACCGCGCCGCTCCAGCCATTCACAGAATGGAAGCAGCAAAGTGGCGATAAGCACGGAAAAGATCACTGGAATGAGGAACTCGCCTGCGAAATACATCACCCCAAAGACCAGCACGATGGCCAGCATGATCTGATTGAAGCGCTTAAGGTGGTTTCTCTGGGGGATCTCCATACCAGCGCCCTCACCTCAACTTCGGTTCCGATCGGGTGGTTCCCGCGGCTGCCTAAGCGAAGCATGGACCAGCACCACCATCCGCTTGCGGAAAACCCACCACGATCCTCTGGCGTCTCCACTGTTGAAACAACCTTATGATCTGTTGATGTCTTTCCTACCCAATGGAGGTTCCGCCTGCGGCCAGCGGGTAGTTTTGCGCGCCAAATGGCCTTTGAAAAGGGCACTATGTTCTTGGAGCGGGTCCAGGCGCTGCTAATGGGCCTGCTGGAACGGTTGCGCAGGTACGTGATCAACAGCAGGGCGAAGGATTTTATTCTACTCGCCTTGCCATATCAGGTGAGCGCCGTACTTACAGCGCTGGTGGCGGTGGGGTATGCCAAGCTCTTCCATTGGATGGAGCGCCTTAACTTGAACATCGTAAGCCATGATCCGCGCTGGATCTTCCTCACCGCACCATTGAGCTTTCTTCTTTCCTGGTGGCTGGTGACACGCCTTGCCCCCATGGCCGCAGGCAGCGGCATCCCCCAGCTCATGGCGGCCGTGGAAGTGGCAACTGAAAAAAAGAACGATAGATCATGGCGGTTCCTTAACCTGCGCATTATTCTGGTCAAGATCGCCAGCAGCATCGCCATGGTGTTCGGCGGCGGCGCCATAGGCCGGGAAGGCCCTACACTGCAGATAGCGGGAAGCATCTACCGGATCATACACCAACTGCTGCCGCCATTCTGGCCCAAGGTAAGCCGGCGCGTGATGATGATAACCGGTGGCGCCGCCGGGCTTAGCGCCGCCTTCAACACACCCCTGGGTGGTATCGTGTTCGCGGTGGAAGAACTCACCAAGACCCACATCGCGCAATTCCGCACGGCCGTGCTCACCGCTGTTATCCTTAGTGGAATGACGGCCCAATGGCTGCTGGGGCCATACCTCATGCTGGGCTATCCGGTGCTGCAGCCGGCCACCTTCTCCTTCATGTACAAGATACTGGCCATCGCCGCGGTTGCCGGTATCCTGGGGGCCCTCTTCTGCCGCGGGGTCATCCTCTTTGATAAGTTGCGCCGATCATTGGCCACGCACGGTGAACAAGCCCTTTTCGTGATCTGCTGCTCCTTTCTCTTCGCAGGCACCTTCCATTTCCTTGGCGGGCATGCCCTGGGTTCGGGCAACGACCTGCTGCAGGAATACCTGTTCGCCCAGGATGTGAATGCCACCGCCGGCAACGCCGGCGCCCGGATCCTGGCACCATTATTCACCATTTCCGCGGGGGGTGCGGGTGGCATATTCGCACCATCGCTGGCTTCCGGGGCTGCCATAGGCGGTTGGATGGCACAATGGGTCGAGCCTACGCGGGGCCAGTTCAACATGCTGGTCCTTGCGGGAATGACGGCCTTCCTGAGCGGTGTTACCCGGTCGCCCTTCACCAGTGCCATTCTGGTGCTGGAAATGACCGACCGGCATTCCGCGATCTTCCAGTTGATGTATGCGGCCATGATCGGCTATCTCATCGCCTTCACCATTGATCGCAAGAGCTATTACGAGCGGATGAAGGAACGGCTGCTGAAGTCGCTGCCGGATCGCCCCATTGAAGAACAAACGGCTTTGCCATTGGAAGGCGGCCCGCCACAGGAACGGCCGCGCCGGAAGGTCTAACTTAGCCTGCCACCACCATGAAACAATACCACGACCTGCTCCGGCACATCCTGGATAAAGGAGTGCGCAAAGAGGATCGCACCGGCACCGGTACCATCAGTTGCTTCGGGTATCAGATGCGTTTCGACCTGCAGGAAGGATTCCCGCTGCTCACTACGAAGAAACTCCATGTCAGGAGCATCATACATGAATTGCTCTGGTTCCTGAAAGGCGATACCAACGTACGCTACCTCCAGGAGAATGGCGTGCGGATCTGGGATGAGTGGGCGGATGAGAATGGCAACCTTGGGCCGGTCTATGGCTACCAATGGCGCAACTGGCCCACACCGAATGGCCCAAGCATAGACCAGATCTCCAAGGTGGTGGACATGATCAAGCGGAACCCAGATAGCCGCCGCCTGATAGTGACCGCTTGGAACCCGGCGGACGTTGACAACATGGCGCTGCCACCCTGCCACGCGCTGTTCCAATTCTACACCTCGGCGGGTTCGGCGGGACAGCGGAAGTTGAGCTGCCAGCTCTACCAGCGCAGTGCGGATACTTTCCTGGGGGTGCCATTCAACATAGCCAGCTATGCCTTGCTCACCCTCATGGTCGCACAGGTCTGCGAACTCCAGCCGGGCGAATTCATCCACACCTTCGGCGATGTGCACTTGTACAGCGATCATGTGGAACAGGCCAGGCTCCAACTTACACGTGATCCACGGCCATTGCCCAAAATGGAATTGGATCCATCGGTTAAGGATCTATTCTCCTTCACGTTCGAGCATTTCAAGCTGGAGGATTATGATCCGCATCCGCACATTAAGGCCAACGTGAGCGTATGATCACAAGTGGTATCGTGGCCGTGGCGCAGAACGGTGTGATCGGGCGGCACGGCGATCTGCCCTGGCATCTGCCTGATGACATGAAGTATTTCATGCTCACCACAAAGGGCCATCACATCATTTCCGGCAGAAAGAATTATGAGAGCATCCCGCCAAGATACCGCCCCCTGAAGGACAGGGTGAACCTGGTGATCACCCGGGATAAGGAATACCAGGCACCTGGTGCCATAGTGCTGCATTCATTGAATGAGGCGGTGAAGCTGGCGAAGAAAGCAGGTGAAGAAGAATGTTTTGTGATCGGGGGCGGCGATGTGTTCCGGCAGGCTTTGGAACAGGATCTGCTCCAGCGGCTGTACATCACGCGTATACACGCTGAAGTACAAGGAGATGTATTCTTTCCAGAGATCCATCCCCATGAATGGGAAGAGAAGCGTACCGAACATCATATGGCTGATGAAAGACATGCTTTCCCTTTCACATTCGTAGTGCTGGAGCGCCGCCGATGAAACCAAACGCATTCTTGTTCGTCCTAAACCCATAAACCACCACCGATGTACCGAATCCCAAGCGTCCTTTCGCTCGCCCTTCTGGTCCTTTTGGCGGGCTGCCGCAAGGAAACAGCCCAACCATTGCCCGATCGTGACCATACAGCGGCCTCGGACAATTTCCGTGCGGAGTGGTATTTCGCAGATGTGCTCAAACAAGCCGATGCAGCTCAGAAGAATGGGGCCTCTGGATGCATACAGACCGTGGACATCGATCTGCAGGCCATGCCGCACACCATGCTCGTGGACTTCGGTGAAAGCAACTGTGTAGGCATGGATGGCATCGCCCGCCGGGGAAAATTGCTTGTCACCTTCACGGGAGCTTATGGTGATGCTGGAACGGTGATCACAATAACACCACAGGGTTTTTATGTGAACGATCACCTGATCCAAGGCGTGAAGACGGTGACGAACGCTGGACCCAATGACCAGGGCCAGACCTATTTCACTGTTAGTGTGAATGGCACGGTCACAGCACCGGATGGCAGCTGGACAAGCACCCACAACTACCAACGCGTGCGTACATGGATCCAGGGAGAAGAAACACCCACGATCTTCGATGATGTCTACCTGATCACCGGCGGAGGCAGCGGCGTGAATAGGAATGGAACTCCTTTCGTTGTGGCCATCACAACCGCCCTGCGTGTGGAAGTTGGCTGTCCGTGGGTGGTGAGCGGTGTGCAGGAGGTGATCCCGGCCGGACTGCCGGCACGTGTAGTGAACTTCGGCAATGGCGCTTGCGACAGTGCCGTATCCATAACAGTGAACGGCTTCACCATCAATATTGGCGGCTGATCCGCCTTTCATCCATATTGGGATGATCGGTGTACCGAACGTACCATCCCAGTATCTACCGTTCATCACGGCTTTCTTGGGGCGCAGCACTCCGCAGACCTAGCTTGGCAACGGCCGCTGGGTCCATGTGAATGGCCTTGAGCAATGAGGGGAGAACGGCCAATGGAACGGCTCGCCTATGGGCGGCCGTTCCATGTTCCTCCGGACCATGAACTACTTCCAACGCAGCCCCATCCGCTTCCGGACCATCCTGATCACGGCCGGGGTGCTGGCCACGCTCTTCCTTTTCCAGGCGTACATGCACTGGTACGTGTACCGCGACCTGAAGAACATGGATGAATTCAGCTGGTGGAGGGAAGCGCCTGTCCCCTACTTGAACTTTTTGTTCTGGGCGCTTTTCACTCCGTTGATCTACACCATACTCCGCAACTGGCCGCTCCATGAAAGACCGCAGCTGGATCACATCGTGGTGCATATCGGACTTGGACTCGTGATCGCCTCATTCCATGAACTGATCACCTCGGCGATCTACTATTCCATCCTGGTACGCATCGGCGATTTCGACTTCAATGATCCCATCTACCGCAGTTGGGCGATCAACTCACTGCCACCCGCCATCTTCACCCGCACCATGGAGTACTGGGTACTCATGGGCGTGCTGATCGGCCTGGACAATGCGCGCATGCGGCTGGAGGAACATGAGCAACTGTTGCGGCTGCGGAACCAGCTGCAGGTAAGCCAGCTGAACGCCCTGAAGAAGCAGCTCCAGCCGCATTTCCTCTTCAACACACTGAACACCGTGAGCGCCTTGATGGATGAGAACATCAATGATGCGCGCAAGGTGTTGAGCAGACTGGGCCAGCTGCTAAGGGTCACCCTGGAGAAGAGCCAGCGCGACAAGGTGCGGTTGGAACGGGAGATCGACCATGTGGCCAACTACCTGGGCATCGAGGCCATGCGCTTCCGCGACCGATTGCAGGTGGACCACCAGATACCAGCGGAACTCACCAACGCCCAGGTGCCCAGCATGGTGCTGCAACCACTGGTGGAGAATTCCATAAAACACGGGCCGGATCTTTCCACCGAACCTGTCCGGATCCTGGTGCGCGCTGAGCGGGCAGGGGATCGGCTGATACTTGAAGTGGTTGACAACGGGCGCGGTTGTGATGATGTGGACCATGCCATGACCAACGGAGGCATAGGCTTGAAGAACGTGAACGAAAGGCTGAAACTGCTGTATGGTGGTGATGCGAGCATGCACATCATTTCCGGGAAAAATGGCGGTTTCCATGTGAAACTCACCTTCCCACTGGAATTCAAAGAGCACGAAAATGAAGCATATCCGTACGATCATAGTCGATGATGAGCCTGCCGCACGTGCAAGGCTCGCACGCCTGCTGGCACAGGACGCGGAGATCGAGGTGCTGGCGGAATGCCGCAACGGCACCGAAGCGGTGGATACCGTGACCCGCACCCGGCCAGACCTGATGTTCCTGGATGTGCAGATGCCACACGTGAATGGTTTTCAGGTGATGGAGATGCTGCACCAATACAATGGCCGGGAACGCGTGCCATTCGTAGTGTTCGTTACAGCGCACGACCAATATGCCTTGAAGGCCTTCGATGTGAACGCCGTGGATTACCTGCTGAAGCCATATGATGATGAACGCTTCTTCTCTTCCCTTGAAAAGGCGAAGCGCTTCATAAGCATGCGCCAGAATAGCAAGCTCACCGGAAAGCTGCTGGAACTCATGCGGGAGCATATGCATGCCAGCAGCCAGTACGTGGAGATGTTCACCATAAAGGAGAAGGGCCGGGAGCATAAAGTACAGGCCTCGGACATCATCTTCCTAAGGGCCGAAGGGAACTATCTATGTCTGCAATTGAAGGAACGGCACCACCTGTATCGGATGACGATGAACGCCATTGAGACCGAGCTGGACCCCACACGTTTCATGCGGATACATCGCAGCTATATCGTGAACGTGGCGCATGTGCGGAACGCCCGGTATAGCGGCAACAATGAATTCATCTTCACCATGGCCAACAACGAAAGGATCGTAAGCGGCCGCAGCTATAAGGAGCAGATCGCCAAGGCCCTGCAGGAACAGGTGGTCTAAACCGCTACATACCGCAGTTGCAGGGTTGGGAGAAGTAGATCTTCGCCTTTGGCAGCAGCTCCTGTATTCGATCCATTTCCGGTTGCTCGAATTGGATCACACGCAGGTCCATGAAACGAAGCGCTGTCATGCCATTGATCTCATCAGGGAATTCGGCCAGATCATTGCTCCAGAGGTCCAGGGATACCAGCTGGTGCAGATCTCCCATGCATTCCGGCAGACCAGTAAGCGCATTTCGGCTAAGATCGAGTCTTTTCAGATCTTTCCAAGAGCAGATCACCTGCGGAAAATCCACCAGCTTGTTCTTCGACGCACGGAACTCCTGCATGTAAGGCAACTCCTTCAACCATTCCGGCAACTCCTTCAGCTTGTTGCCGGAGATATCGAGCGCATTCAGATTCTTGAATTGTCTGATCTCCTCCGGCAGCGTCCTCAACTTCTTGCGGGAGAGATCCAGTCGGTACACTTGATCCGGTTCCTTAAGAGCACGCTCCAGGCTGCGATAGGTGCCGGAGGAATCCAACGCCGCCTGGGATAGCAGCTGGCCATGCGCCGTTGCCGTTACCATCACGACCAGTGTGATGCAGATATGGCGGAGGATCACGATCATTTCTTTTTCAGCAGCCGCATGGCCTGCTCTTTATCCTTTCCCAATTGTTCCTGCAATCCTTCCAAACCAGCGAAGCGCCGGTCTTCGCGGATCCTTTCCATAAAACGTACCGTAATGGCCTCTCCGTATAGATCGCGATCCAGTGCGAAGATGTTCACTTCTACCGATCGGCGTGCATCCCCTTCCAATGTCGGTCTTTCCCCTATGTAGAGCATGCCGTCATAGTCACCTTCTTTAAGGGTCACGGTAACGGCATAGACACCATCACCCGGCACCAGCTTATACCTATCTATGGCGCCGATGTTGGCGGTGGGATATCCAAGCTGCCGTCCCAGCTGATCGCCCTTCACCACCACACCACTCAAGGGATAAGCGTAGCCAAGAAGTCCGGCCGCCGTCCTTACCTCTCCTTCAGTTAGCGCATGGCGGATCTTCGTACTGCTCACTTTGATATGGTCCACCTCCTGTGCCGGTATCTCTTCCACCGTGAAATCGAATCGCTCACCCAGATCATGCAGAAGTCCAAGGTCTCCTTCCCTGTTCCTGCCGAACCTATGATCATAACCGATGACGACGGAACGCACTCCGATGGCGCCCACGAGCACTTCACGCACATAATCCGTTGCGTGCATGCGCGAGAACTGCCTTGAGAATGGCACTACAAGCAGATGGTCCAATCCGGTCTCCTCCAACAGCGCCTGCTTCTCATTCTGCGTGCTTAGCAACTTCAGATCATTGTCGCTCGGGAATAGCACCATGCGAGGATGTGGGTGGAAGGTGAATAGCACGCTTTCGCCCCCCACTTTTCGAGCCTGTTGGATCAGTCTTTCCAGGATCTTGCGGTGGCCTTGGTGCACACCATCGAATGTACCCGTGGTCAGCACCGGCCGCCGTACCTCCTTGAATGCCGAGATATCCGTATGCACCTGCATTGGGGCAAAGGTCGGGTGCGCGGCCGATCTTCATTGCGATCGTTCAAGCCGGTGACGCACTATGGTGAACAGATGGTAAAAATGATATTCAGCTAGGTGATCAAAGAGATCGGAGGTTACCTTTGATGGAAGCACTTCCGCGAATGGAGGCCGTGCATCCGCATGGTCTTTTTCGTTACCGCTGTGGATGAAGGACCCGATGCAGACCAATATCCTTACTGATGTGAACGGCGTGTCCTCGGCCTCCCGCCCGGTGGACCAGAATAAGGTCCTGGACATTGCGCTGGAGGCCGCCGGCATTGGCACCTGGCAGTATTACTTCGCCGATCAGCGTTGGCTGGTCTGTCCACGTGCGCAACACCTTTATGGGATCGAAGGTCCCGAACATGTGCACGATGAAGCGCTCATCCACAAGCTCATGCATCCGGATGACATTGCGCGCATGTGGGAGAATGTATTGAAGGCGCAACGTCCGGATGGCGAAGGGAAGTACCAAGTGCATTACAGGATCTGCCGGCCCGAAGGTGGCTGGCGTTGGTTGAGCGTTTGGGCGCTGGTAGAATTCCGCATGAACGATGGCGTGAAGCAGGCCGTGCGTATGATCGGGGCCAGCAGGGACATAACAGCACAGCGTGAAGCTGAAGAGGCCCTGCGCGATAGCGAGAACCGTTATCGAGAAATGGTGGAGGCGCAGACCGAACTTCTTTGCCGCTTCAACCTGGACGGCACCATACTCTTTGTGAATTCAGCCTATGCCCGCGCTTGCGGTACCACGCCGGAAAGGATGATGGGCATGCAGTTCTGGCAATTCATCCCCAAGGAGGAACATGGGCGTTTGCGATCCCGCCTGGCGACACTTACTCCTGAAAACCGCCGGATCGATATTGAGAACCATTTCACCACGACCAACGGTACCCGCTGGTTCCTGTGGACCAACACCGCCCTGAAGTTCGATCCGGATGGAAAGCCGACCGAACTCCAGTCTACCGGCCGCGACATCACCGATCGGAAGCAGAACGAGGCACTGCTCGATGCACAGAAGACCGCGCTCGAGATGCTCGTGGTCGGTGCTCCGTTGAAGGAGATCTTCACCTACCTCACGCAGGTCACCGAAAGCCAGACGGACACGCCATCCATCGCCGCGATCCTGCTCTTCGGCAAGGATGGGCTGCTGCGCCATGGGGCCGCGCCGCTCCTGCCGGATGCTTACAACAACGCGATCGATGGATTGAAGGCGCGCGCCGATCTCGGCACATGCAGTGTCGCTGCTGTCACAGGCGAGATCGTTGTAACGCCGGATATCGATGGCGATCCGAAATGGAGCACCATCAAGCACCTGCCGCTGGACCTAGGTCTTCTATCTGCCTGGAGCCAGCCGATCCGATCGCGCAATGGTGAAGTGCTTGGCACCTTCGGCACGTATTTCAAGGAACGACGCGAACCTTCAGCGCACGAGAAACGTGTTGTCGCGGTACTGGCGCGCATCGCCGCCCTGGCGATCGAACAGCGCAACATGGAGAACATGCTGCGCGATGCCGATCGGCGCAAGGACGAGTTCATCGCCACGCTGGCCCATGAACTCCGCAATCCGCTCGCTCCACTGCTCTCTTCGCTCGAAATGATCCAGGAGACCGATGGCGACCCTGCCATGGTAAGGCAGCTTGCCCCGGTGATGGACCGGCAACTCCTGCAACTCGTGCGGCTCGTGGACGATCTGCTCGATCTCAGCCGCATCAGCAAGGGCAAGGTGCAATTACGTCCGCAGGAGATCGATCTTGTTGAAGTGGCTCGCGATGCCGCCATGGCCATGCAACGCTATTTCGCCGACCGTGGCCAAAGGCTTGTGATCTCCCTTCCAGACCGTCCGATCAGGCTTATGGCCGATCCGGCACGGTTGAACCAGGTTATCGGTAATCTGCTGAACAATGCGGGCAAATTCACCCCGGCGAAGGGCACGATCGAGCTGATATTGAAGGAAGCGGACGGCATGGCTGTGATAGAGGTGAAAGATGATGGAATGGGCATACGCCAGGAAGAGCTCGATCGGATCTTCGAGATGTTCATTCAATCGGACCCGGCACCGGACATGGGGCAGAGCGGTCTGGGCATTGGGCTTTCCCTGGTGCAACAACTAGCCGAACTGCATGGCGGTGGTGTGGAGGCACATAGTGAAGGGCTCGGAAAAGGCAGCCGGTTCACCGTCAGTATACCCGTGAAGATCTAAGACCGATCAATGGGATCGGAAAAGCCCTGGCGATCGCCGGGGCTTTTTCCATTGGAGGTCGTGGAAGGTCTTGCAGCCGGACAATACTTCAGCAGGATCACATGCCAGGATCAACTTGCCGTCGGCAGGTTCATCAAGCGATGAATGATCTGGATCGTATGAACGGAAAGGCCCCGCCGATCGGCGGGGCCTTTCCGTTCATGCGGTAGATCGATCCGATCAGGGCAGGACAGCATGACCACTGCTCGCACCGGCAGGCGCCTCGATCTGCGAGGTGGGCACATCGCGGGTATCCGCAGGGAAATGCGGCGTCTCGTTGATGTGCGGCGCGATGATCAGCGCCACGATGCTCGTGAGCTTGATCAGGATGTTCATGCTGGGGCCGCTGGTGTCCTTGAAGGGATCGCCAACAGTGTCACCGGTAACGGCAGCCTTGTGCGGCTCACTGCCCTTTTTATACTGCTGCCCATCGATGGTAACGCCCGCTTCGAAGCTCTTCTTCGCATTGTCCCATGCGCCACCGGCGTTGTTCTGGAACATGCCCATGAGCACCCCGCTCACGGTGATGCCTGCGAGCAGGCCGCCCAACGCTTCAGGACCGAAAAGAAAACCAATGATGATCGGGCTGAGCAACGCCAGTGCGCCCGGCAGGATCATCTCGCGGATCGATGCCTGGGTGCTGATCGCCACGCACTTTTCATATTCCGGCTTGCCGGTTCCTTCCATGATGCCGGGGATCTCGCGGAACTGGCGGCGCACCTCCTTCACCATTTCCATCGCTGCCTTACCCCCGGCGTTGATCCCCATGGAGCTGAAGAGGAAGGGGATCATGCCGCCCACGAACAACATCGCGAGCACGTTGGCCTTATAGATGTCGATCGCGGTGATGCCGGAAAGGCCCACATAGGCGGCGAACAGGGCGAGTGCGGTGAGCGCCGCGGAAGCGATAGCGAAACCTTTTCCCGTGGCCGCCGTGGTGTTCCCGGTGGCATCGAGGATGTCGGTGCGCTCGCGTACCTCCTTCGGCAAGCCGCTCATCTCGGCGATACCACCGGCGTTGTCGGCGATCGGACCGAACGCATCGATCGCGAGCTGCATCGCGGTGGTGGCCATCATGCCGGCCGCGGCGATCGCCACACCGTACAATCCGGCGAGTTCGAACGCACCAAAGATGCCCGCCGCGAGCACGAGGATCGGCAGGAAGGTGCTCTGCATGCCCACCGCCAGTCCACCGATCACGTTCGTTGCGTGGCCGGTGCCGCTCTTCTGCACAATGCTATCCACCGGACCGCGGCCCATACTCGTGTAATACTCGGTGATGTAGCTCATGAGCGCGCCCACGGTAAGGCCGAGCACGATGGACCAGAACACGTTCAAACTGCTGATCTCGCGGATCACATCGCCACGCTGGAAGGTCATCACCTCCGGCATCATCCATTGGATGAGGAAGTAGCTGGCGATGGCTGTAAGGATGATCGAGCCCCAGTTGCCGCGGTTCAAGGCGGCCATCACACTGTCGCTGTCCTTGTTGATGCTCACGAAGAAGGTGCCCACGATGCTGAAGAGCAAGCCGATGCCCGCGATGATCATGGGAAGCAGGATCGGTGAAAGGCCGTTGAAGCCATCGCCGGTGGCGACCACTTCACGCCCCAGTACCATGGTGGCAAGGATCGTGGCCACATAGCTTCCGAAGAGATCGGCACCCATACCGGCCACTTCGCCCACGTTATCGCCCACGTTGTCGGCCACTGTCGCCGGGTTGCGCGGATCATCCTCGGGGATGCCCGCTTCCACCTTGCCCACGAGATCGGCGCCGACATCGGCGGCCTTGGTGTAGATGCCGCCACCCACACGGGCGAAGAGCGCGATGGATTCGGCACCGAGGCTGAATCCGGCCAGCACTTCGAGTGCGGTCATCATCTGTTCGCCGTTGGCATCGCCATCGGTAACGTACATGAAGAAGAACCAGATGAAGAGCGCACTGATGCCAAGCACGGCCAGACCGGCAACACCAAGGCCCATCACCGTTCCACCGTTGAAGCTCACCTTCAACGCCTGCTTCAAACTGGTGCGTGCCGCCTGCGTGGTGCGCACGTTCGCCTTGGTGGCGATGTTCATTCCGATCCAACCTGCGAAAGCGCTGAAGAACGCCCCGATCAGGAAAGCGATCGCGATCATCCAATCGCTATGCACCACCAGGGTGCCGCTCCAGCCGAGGAGCACTGCCGCGATCACCGCGAATACACCGAGCACCTTCCATTCGGCCCGCAAAAAGGCCAGCGCACCCCGGGAGATGTAACCGGCCAGTTCCTTCATATTGGCATCCCCCGCATCCTGTTTGGATACCCAGATGGCTTTCCCCACCATCACCGCCAGTCCCAGAAGGCCCATCACGGGGATGAAGTACATGATCTCACTTCCCATCGCGTTCGCTTAGATATCTTTTAATGTGCTGTCCTTCAGAAGGAAACGCTCACCGCTCCCCATTCACAAGGCCGCAAAAATAGGCGGAAATGCTTGTTGAAGATCGGAGGGTGAAAAGGTTGTAGGGTAAAGGTGTCCCTGACAGGGTCGACATCACCCATTACAACCCCTCTACGCGATCAGAATTAAACTCACTTCTCCACATACATCACCTCCTTCACCGCTTTCACCACTTTGGCGGCATTAGGCAGGGAGGCCTCGATCAGATTGGGGGCGAAGGGCAGCGGGGTATCGGCCTGGTTCACGCGCACCACCGGTGCATCCAGGAAGTCGAACGCATCTTTCTGTACGCGGAACGCGATCTCGCTGGCGATGCTGCCGTATGGCCAGTTCTCATCGATCACCACCAGACGATTGGTCTTCTTCACACTGTTGATGATGGTGTCGTGATCGAGTGGACGGATCGTGCGCAGGTCGATCACCTCGGCATCGATCCCTTCCTTCGCCAGCTCCTCCGCGGCCTGGAAGGCCACCTTCATCATCTTATTGAAGCTCACCAGCGTAACGTCCCTGCCCTTGCGCTTCACATCGGCCACGCCGATCGGCAACAGGAATTCGCCTTCGGGCACTTCGCCCTTGTCACCGTACATCCGTTCACTTTCCATGAAAAGTACCGGATCGTTGTCGCGGATCGCGGCCTTAAGCAGGCCTTTGGCATCGTACGGGTTACTGGGCGAGATCACCTTCAATCCCGGAATGTTGGCATACATGGCCTCGAAACTCTGGCTGTGCGTGGCGGCCAGCTGTCCGGCGCTGCCATTTCCGCCACGGAAAACGATCGGCACATGGTACTGCCCGCCGCTCATCTGCAGCATCTTGGCCGCGTGATTTATGATCTGGTCGGCCGCCAGGATCGCGAAATTCCAGGTCATGAACTCAACGATCGGCCGCAGACCGTTCATGGCGGCACCCACACCGATCGCAGTGAAGCCCAGTTCGCTGATCGGCGTATCGATCACCCGGTTCGGCCCGAATTCCGCCAGCATGCCCTTGCTCACTTTGTAGGCGCCATCGTATTCGGCCACCTCCTCGCCCATCAGGAACACGTTCGGGTCCCGGCGCATCTCTTCGCTCATCGCCTCGTTCAGGGCCTCGCGGTATTGGATCGTACGCATGCTTTTCGGTAATGGGTGGCAAAGGTAGGCCTCGGCTGCGCTCGGCCGGACATCCAGCCACGGCAAACGCATCTAAAGTCCTAGGACTTTTAAGAGATAGTCATTATCCCACCCGGCCTTGAGCCTTTTGGACTTGATGCCCACTTTGGTGGTGGTGTCGCGCTTGAGCATGGTCAGTGTCATCT
>JAEZCB010000133.1 GCA_023412755.1 Bacteroidota bacterium | reverse complement strand
GACAGCTACGAGCGCATCCCCGCCATCACGCTGGAAGACATGCGCAAGTTCTTCGAACAGGAGATCAAAGGCCGCAACTACACCTACCTCGTCCTCGGCAAGAAGGAGACCACCGATCTCAAAACGCTGGAGAAGCTGGGAGAGGTGAAGGTGTTGAGCAAGAAGGATGTGTTCGGGTACGATGTGGCGCAGTAAGGCCGAGCACTGGCTTGAATTGTGCACCCTAGGATCAGTTACAAGAGAAAAAGGGTGGAAGAGCCAGGCTCTTTCACCCTTTACTGTTGCATGGTTGTCTGCTATTCCGCTTCAGGTACGTCATCGGCGGCCTTGCGCCGATACATGGACACATCATTGTTGTGCATAAAGAGCTCGTAGCCATTTCGATCGATAGTATCGGGATCATCAGAAGCGTGTCCTATTAGGATCCATTCCGGTATTCCCTGCAAAGTTGCTGGGTCGCAGTGCAACCGTTGATGCCCTCCATCCCGATATGCATGGTGCAACAGATACAATTCATACATTCCGTATTGGATAAGTACTTCCTCACTCGGGGTACTCATCAATATCTGATGTGAACTTTCAATATTCTCAAGATCCTCTTTACGTTTTGCGGTGGCTCCCTCTAGGGAATGGATCTGCGTGATCCCATAGGCCAAGGGTATGGACAACACTAAATACACCAACCTTTTTCCAGCCAGAAGTCTTTTGGCGGCAGCATGGACCAACAACGCCAATAACAGAACGAAGAAGAAATGCTTTGGGAATAATACCCGCTCTGGTGGTAATACACCCTGGAGCGTGGCGATCATATAGGGCAATAAGATGTGTAATAGGCATAATAGTGTTGGTCCCCGATGCTCCTTTGAAAATAGCATCAGTGTTCCGCCTGTGACCACGCTAAGGAACAACCATGGTTGAAGGACGATGCTTCCAAAAAGAAGCTGTTCAGACAAGATCAAATGATCAAGCATCCTTTCGGACGCCACGGTCAATGGCAAGGAGGCCAGGTAACGATTCTCAAATAGCGCGCTGGTCCCACTTACCAGCAACACGGGCATGTAGAGTATGATCGTGAGTGCTATCGCCGCTCCAGTGGTAATAGCAAGTGGCTTCAATTGTTTTCTATACGCCGAACTTCGAAAGATATACAAGCCAAAAAGAAGGTTGGCCAGGAGCGCATAGAGATACGTTGGAACAGTAATAGACCCGGCTACTGTGCAGAAAAAGTAGAGGATCCAGAAGAGGCGCTGATGAGAGCCACCTCTTCGTAGAAGGATCAATGCCAGTGAAGAAATTGCTGCACAAGTGAATAAGATGGCATAACCACGACCTATGACCATGAGATAAAGACTCATTCCGGAAAAGCTGAAGAATGCGGTGGTAAGAACTGCCACCAAAGGAGCAGTGATCCGCAACAACATGCTGTGCACCACAAGCGTTCCCGCGAGACCGATCAACAACGTGGGAACCCGCATGGTCCACAGAATGTCAGTGAAGAATACATGGAACATCCCCGCGATCATGTTGAAGAAAATATGATTATTGGGCATCGGATAGAAGACCAATGTGGCAAGCCAACCCTTGCTTACGAAATAATCATAGGATGCCACTTCATCTGTGTGAAGTGGATACGTTATTAAATGATAGATACGCACGGATACTATTGTGATCGCGATGGCCCATGTGAGCTTCAGATCGGTCTTGTCCATCTGTCGAAATGGTGAAACAATGAAATGCAATAGGCCAGGTTGGAGAATGGTTGACCTTCGGTGAGTGGATAAGAAAAGAAATGTACCTGCAGCGATACCCGTGAACAATAGGCGAAGTACCCACAATGAACCTACGCCACCACTTATCTCAAAATATCGGTAACCCCATTCATGATATTTTATACGGCCCAGGGCCTGGAGATCGTGGACGTCATGAAACCAGAAGATCAATGCTATCGGTAATGATAGAAAGAGCGCGACAGCGGCGATAGGCCGCATCAACCATTTATTCTCATCCCAAACCTCCTGCCGCTTCATACGTGTGCCAAACTACGCAGATCGGTCCATCATTTTTAGGCACATGACTCAAGAGAAAGGCATTGGATACATCACTCATGCCCATGGGGCGTTGAATATTCCTAAATATCTACAACAGCTCATCCGATCACCTGATCTTCGCACCATGCTCCCCAAGGCCCTCTTCCTATATACAGAAGCCGCGCCCTACGTCATGGCCTGCCTCGAGCAATTGGCCACACGAGCGGAGGTACATCTCGTACGCTGGCCGGTGAACAAGGAGGCGCCTTTCAATTTTGAGAAAAGCCGGGTGCATGTACAGGAGCGTGACAAGCAGAACGATGCCCTGCTCGAGAGCTTCGTTGACCAACTGCGACCGGACATCATCTTCACCAGTGGCTGGGTTGATGAGACCTACTTGCGCATCAGCCGGCAGCACCGCAAGCGCGGCATCGCAACAGTCTGGTGCAGCGACACAGCATGGCGCGGTGCGCCACGACAATGGTTGGCGGTAATGGCCGCGCGCTTGTGGATGCACCGCACCTTTTCCCATGCCTGGGTCACTGGTGCGGCACAAGCCGCATATGCCCGAAAACTCGGCTTTCCCGAAGCCCGTATCAGCACAGGCTTCTACTCCGCAGATACCGCGCACTTCCTGGCGCTCGGACAACGTTTGCTTGCACAACGCCAGGAGAAGTGGCCGCATCGTTTCCTGTGCGTGGCCCGCTACATTTCCACCAAAGGCCATCAATACCTCTGTGATGCCTTCGCTGAATTATGCGCAGAGAATGAAGCGGCTGACTGGGAACTTTGGATCGCAGGCACTGGCGAACTACACCAACAAGTAAAGAACTCGCCTTCCGGGAAGCACCCGCGCATCTGTCATCTTGGCTTCAGACAACCGGAGGAGATGGAGGAGGTGCTCGCAAAATGCGGGGTTTTCGTGCTGCCCAGCTTGTACGAGCCTTGGGGAGTAGTGGTGCACGAACATGCTTGTGCCGGATTCCCGCTCATCTTAAGTTCGGCGGTGGGTGCGGCGGAACGTTTCCTTCACGACAATGAGAACGGCGATCGCTTCATGGCCGGCGACAAGAACACCCTGAAGACCATGATGCGCATGATGGTCCTCAGCTCCGACGCCGAACTTGCGGCCATGGGTCGCAGGAGCCATGAACTAGGGCAGGCGTGGGGACCGCAGCAATGGGCCGCCACCGCCATGGACTTGATCACCGCACGCCCATGAAGAAGCCCAAGGTGCTGGTGCTCATCGATTGGTACAAGCCGTTCTTCAAGGCAGGTGGGCCGGTGCGCAGCATGGTGAACTTGGTGGAGCACCTGCATAAGCAGATCGACTTCCACATTGTGACCGGCGACCGCGACTACATGGACGATGACTCACCGGAGGGCCTACGAAAGAATGGTTGGGTGACAGGTGACCTGGGCGAAAAGATCTGGTACAGTTCAGCTAAGGCACGTTCCCTCCGCAACTGGATGGGCTTGCTGGCTGGGGAGTGGGATGTGATATACATCAACGGCATGTACTCCAAGTGGTCCACGGTGATCCCGTTATGGCTATTGCGGAAGTCAAAGCAACGGCGCATCGTGGCGGTTCGGGGCATGCTGGCCAAAGGCCCGATGAGCCAGGGAGGCCTCAAGAAGCGGCTCTTTCTCCAAGCCATGAAAGTGATCGGGGCCTTTACCGGCGTGGAATTCCAGGCCACCAACCAAGAAGAGGTGAAGGAGATCCGCAAGTGGATCGGAAAGGATGTAAAGATCCATCTGGTCCCTAACCTTCCGCGGCGGATCAATTCGACCAAACCGGCTCTGGTCACCAAAAGGTCCGGCGAACTTCACCTGATCAGTCCCGCGCGAATCGCAGAGGAAAAGGGAACGCTGTTCGCGATCGAGCGTTTGCGGAAACTGAGAGGCCAGGTACGGTTCGATCTCCACGGAACCGTCTACGACCAGGCTTACTGGGCAAAGTGCCAGGCTGCGATCGCCGCATTGCCACCGAACATCGAGGTTGAATTGAAAGGCCAGTTGGATAACAACGAAGTGATGCGCAAGATCGCAAATGCGCACTTCCTTTACATGCCCAGCACTGGCGAGAACTTCGGGCACGCCATGCTGGAAGCACTATCGGTGGGCCGCCCGTTGCTCATCAGCGACCGCACCCCCTGGCGAAAGCTTGAGGAACAACAGGCCGGCTGGGATCTTCCGCTGGAGAACCCAGGACAGTTTGAAGAGGTACTGCAGGAGCTGGTGGATATGGATGATCTGGCCTACCAGCGGTTATGCGCAGGTGCGTTCGCATTGGCCGGCCGCACCGTGAATGATCAGGAGCCGGTGAAGAAGTACGTACAGATGTTCGGGCGGGGGTGATGGGGCTTCTGTAACTTTACATCATGGCACCCAAGCAGAAGAAAACCACGAGCCGCGCCCGACCCAAGGTCAAGGGGGTGATCCGTCAGGTATCTTCTGGTCCTAAAACAAAGGGTGTGGACATGAGCGATCTTGTCGGCACCATACAGATCAGTTTGGATCCAATGGTGTTCCAGCGAAAGATCCGCGATGAATGGGAGAGATCCATGCCGAGCTGGTCTGACCTATGAGTAAGACATGGTGATCGTGATCGACCGTAGGATCTTGAGATCGTGCAGGCTTGAACGGCCATCACATGAAAAGGTGAAGCCGTTTTTGAGACGGCGCAGAAAAGGTGAACGCGGCCAGATGGATCTCGTCTGGAAAGGCGGTTTTGGTGGTGGTGATCCACTGGTGATACAGAAGGAGATGCGCCATGATCGGAATTACCCATTTACTGATCCTTGGTCAGGATCCACACATTACCGACCATGATGCCCACCACCGAGCGCCGCCGCGTGGACCTCTCCCGCTTCGACAACTCCAGCACCTTTGATCCGGGTGCCGGGTTGATCAAGCGCACGCTCTGGTACTTTACCAATGCCCTGTTCTTCATCAATCCGCTCTTCCCATTCCGCTCGCCAAAGCCAGGGCTGTTGCGGCTCTTCGGTGCAAAAGTGGGGAAGGGGGTGGTGATCCATCCGAGTGTGAACATCAAGTTCCCCTGGAAACTCACGATCGGCGATCACAGCTGGATCGGGCAACGCGCATGGCTGGACAACCTGGATCAACTCACCATCGGCAGCAATGTGGTCATCAGCCAGGGCGCCATGATCATCCAGGGCAGCCACGATTACAAGAAGATCGACTATCCCACCTATACCAAGCCGGTGGTGCTGGAGGACGGGAGCTGGGTAGGAGCGGGAGCCATCGTTACCCTGGGCGTTACCCTGAGAAGTCATTCGGTGCTAGCGGCTGGTAGCGTAGCCACCAAAGACCTGGATATGTACATGATCTACCAGGGTAATCCGGCGGTGGCGGTACGGGAAAGGGTGGTGGGATAATGGTGCACGTGCAGCCTTTCTGTATACGTATCTTTGTTCCATGAAGACCAAGCTGACCCTTAGTGTTGATGCCGATACGGTAAAGCAGGCGAAGGCGTTGAGCAAGCGCTTGGGTAAGAGCGTAAGTGAACTTTTCGAAGAGGCGGTCGAACGCGCCGGTGGTACGAATCCACACCGCGGTAATTGGCAAGATCTACTGGGAGGAACTCTTGATCTTACTGATGAAGATGCCCAACGCCAAGACCGGTTAGGCCGGATCACCCGCCGCGTTAAAGCCGAACCCACTCGCCGTAAAGCCAGACGGGCATGACGCGCATGCTGGTGGATAGCGATGTGGTGATCGCGGCCATGGCCAAAGGAGAAGTGCAAACTGAGGATAGTGTCCAGGTGATGCAAGGGCTCCTCGACCAGCGCTTCCAAGGCGTCACCACGCCGGTGATCATGGCCAACATCCAATATGTGTTCGGGCGGAAGTGGGAACGAAAAAAGAATGTTCCTGATCGAGATCGGGTGGTGAAGGCCATGGGCATCCTCCTCCCTCTCTTCACCATGATCCCTTTGGCACCGGCCGATTTCTACGCGAGTATGGCCAGCGGCTTTCAGGATCTCGAGGATGGACTTCAGCACTTCGCGGCCTTGCATAGCGGCAAGGTAGATGGCATCATCACCTGCAACCCCAAGGATTTTAAGACCGCATCACAGTTGCAGGTGTATGAGCCGGGAGAGTTCGCCACTGCATTCTTGTAAGCTGGTTCAACCTCTCAACTACCTCAACAGCCCAATTGACCCAACCTCATGCAATATTGAAACTCACCCTCATCACCGTCTGCCGCAATGCTGCCCCCGTGATCGCCGAGACGCTCGAGAGTGTGCTGGCACAGACACATCAGGACATCGAACTGGTGGTGATCGATGGTGCCAGCACCGAGGGCACGGTGGAGATCCTACGGGAATTCGAGCGGCGGGTGAATGGAAAGATCAAACCTCCGCAGGGTCTCCCGAGGGTCCGCAGTACTGTGGACGAGGGGACCCTGCGGGATGAGGGTGCAGGGTCCCTTGCAGGAGACCCTGCGGAGGATGGGACAGGAGACCCTGCGGAGGGGCATCGAAGAATGGTGTTGGTAAGCGAGCCCGACAAAGGGATCTACGATGCCATGAACAAAGGTCTGCGGCTTGCTACTGGTGATGTGATCGGCTTCGTGAACGCAGGTGATCTGTTGATGACACCCGAGGTCCTAGCGAAGGTTGCAGAAGCATTCGAGAACTCCAATGCCGATGCTGTTTACGGCGACATCATCATGGTGGATGAGAAGGACATCCATAAGATACACCGCACCTGGCTCAGCGGCAGCTACGATCGCAACAATTTCCGCAAAGGTTGGATGCCGCCGCACGTGGCTACTTTTATCAAGAAGAGCGTGTACGACAAGTACGGTCACTTCAACACCGATCTACGGATCGGTGCGGATTATGAGATCCTGCTGCGATTCCTGTACAGGCACAAGATCCCAACGGTTCACCTGCCGGAAATACTGGTAAGATTCCGGCTTGGCGGCATGAGCAACGGCAACCTCAAACAGATACTGCAGGCCAATCGGGAGGTGCGTGCATCGTGGGGGCTGAATGGTGTGAAAGCACCGCCACTTCTTGTGACACGCAAACTTTGGAGCAAAGTGATGCAGTTCTTCAAGTGAGGTCACGATCAGATGATCTGGGCATATCAGGCAGCGAATGCAGCCCGAACTTTGTCCTTGTTACAAATAACCACCTCATGGCTTATCGGTCGTCCTCAGTTGGATTTCTGGCCATAATGATGCTTACCCCTGCCTTGGCTCAACTCGATATAACATTTCCCAATGTCAGTGCCAACTTCAACCATAGTTGGCCTTGCATGGACCCTGGCTCTGGTTTATATTACATGCCGGAAAACTATATCTATTCAGCTCAACCGACGACGGAGTTTGCTGGAATGAACTGGGGCTCATTGAATGGTGACCCACTTGATTTGGCTGTTGAAGGAGATAAGATATACTTTTATACAACGAATGATCATTATATTAATTTATATGGAAGCAATATAATTCAGCTCTATGATTTCTCCTTGGTAGTGGGGGATACTGCTTATATCAATTATTACTATGCCGATAATGGGGTTCCCGCGATCATTACTTCAGTGGATACTATAATGATCGAAGGTCGGTCACGAAAAAGATCTCATATCGATATGGATGGATGGTATGGTGATATCTGGATCCAAGGCCTTGGCAGTATCCAAGGTCTATTTCGTCCTATGTGGACAACTCCATTAGGTTGTGGCGACCCCAACTATACCTTTTGCGCGAACTATGTAGACCAGGACGGCATCCCATACACATGGTGTAACGATATTGTGATGAATAACAGGGAGACAGCGATCACCCCCCTGCGTGTTTTTCCGAATCCTGCCAACGGGGAGGTCACCGTGGAGCTAGATTTGGATCATGTAGCCAAGAGGCCATACACCATCACAGATGCCACTGGCCGCATGATCCTCCATGGGTGGATGGATGGATCGCGGTCATCGATCGATATTCGCACCGCCGGTTCAGGTCTTTTCTTTTTGCGAGTGGCTGATCAGGTCGTCAAATTGGTCAATAAGTAGTGGAATATTCAGAGTACAGCGGATCGGCTCCAGGCCCCCTAACTTTGTTGGGATCCAGGACCTATGAAGAAGGAATCGTTCAAGATCAACGGAGAAGACCTGATCAATAAGATCAAGGAGTTGATCGCCGAGGGCAACGTGCGAAAGGTGACCATCCTGAACAAGGATGGCAAGGAAGTGATGAGTTTTCCCTTAACGATCGGCGTGGTGGGAGCGGTGCTCGCCCCATTACTAGCGGCCATTGGCGCATTGGCTGCCCTGATCGGTGAGTGCACGATAACCGTAGAGCGGGATGGAACCTCCGAGAAGCCGGCACACAGCGGCCCGCCACCGGGAGAGGAAAGGCTTTGAGCTCGACCAGATGATACGATAATGAGGCCGCACACCAGGCCCATTTTCTAGGGAGAGAAGCAAAACGCCTTTGCCGCTCAGGGTATGCTCACTTTCGCTTTTTGAACCCGGTGATCACGAGGTAAAGCCGGCGATGTTCTGGTGTTACCTGGACCTCTTCGATCTTGAAGGTCGCCATGGGCGTACGTTTCTTCGGTCTCAATAAAGCCTGCGAGACCTCCACCTCCACGTGATCGCCAGGTGGCGGGAACACTTCGCCCATGCTGTAGGTGCCAAGCCGGATGGTGTCGCCGGGGGCGATGGTGTGGCGGGAATCCTTGAGTGCGGGTGATGGCCTTTTGGCCGTTACTGTTGCTTTGCCAGCGTAGCGCGTACGGTTCACCAGGAACACCTCGTTCACGAACATGCGCTGGCCTGGCACAAGGTGGTCTAGCGTGATCCGTGGTATGGGACCATGATGGTCGTTCCCTTGTTCTCGGAAACCGGTCTTGTTGCCATGCTCATCGAAGGTGGTGGTGCTATTGTACCATTGGATCCCGGCATCAGGTGCATGGCTGATGTCGGCGCGACTGATGCCGCCGTTGGCATGGTAGCGGAAGCTTACACTGGCGTGGCCGGCGATGGTGCGTGTGTTATAGCTGAAGATCTCCTTGCCGTCGCGGTCGTAGGCCGTGGCCCGGCCCCAGCGCTTGTCGTTATCCAGCCATTCCTTGGTACTGATCTCGCCGGTGTCGAAGAAATGCAGGACTACGGTACCGCTGTCCGTATGCAATTCCTGCCGGCCGATCTGGGCGGAAACGGTAAGCCCAACCAATAGAAGGATAAGCGAGGCGAGTGAGCGCATATGGTGCCCTTGCCAAGATCCAGGCCGATCTGTATCAAGAGCATCCCGGGGCATTCCATCACCTTTGCGACCATGGCCTGAACGGTAACTTTGCCACCCAATGCTCAGATCCACCATCCTCATCGCTCTTGCATCAATGTCCACCATCGCCAGTGCGCAAGGCTCCTCGGTCACCGACTCGATCGAATTCGATCGGTTCATCCGGACAGGATTCCCATATGACGCTCCGGACTTCAACTGGATCCGCACGGAATACTTCAAACCGGCCATTGAAGAAGGAATGCGCAGGCAGTTGGCGGAAGTGGAGGCGATCGCGAACGCCACCACGGCACCCACTTTCAAGAACACCATTGAAGCACTTGAACGCTCTGGCCAGTTACTGAAACGCGCCCGCGCTGTGATGTTCGGACTTGTGGCATCACACACCGACCCCGAATTGCAGAAGCTGCGAGCGGAGCTTTCTCCCAAGCTTTCAGCACATGGTGATGCGATCAACATGAACGAACGGCTATTCCAGCGAGTTCAAGATCTGTACGAAAGGCGCGAAACATTAGGCCTTGATGAGGTCGAGAAATACTTGTTGGAGCGGCGATACATCGCATTTGAAAGGGGAGGCGCCCTTCTCGATGACCAGGCGAAAATGCGATCAATGGAGATCAATGAGGAACTCGCCACCCTATCCACCCGCTTCAGTGACAATGTGCTTGCTGAAACGAATGCCAGCGCTGTAGTGGTTTCTGATGTTTCCAGGTTGGAAGGGCTTACGGATGTGGAGATCCAAACAGCAGCGAATGCCGCACGAGCCCGGAACATGGAGGGCAAATGGTTGCTGGTGCTTACGAACACCACGCAGCAGCCACTTTTGGCATCATTGAAGGACAGGGCTTTGCGCGAAGAGCTTTTCAAAGCATCGATCGATAGGAATTCAAGAGGGAACGCGCATGATAATCGCTCGATCGTAACGCGCCAGGCGAAACTCCGTGCAGAACGAGCCGCTCTATTGGGCTATGCGGACCATGCCTCCTACGTTCTTGCGGATCAAATGGCGCGCACCCCAAAGGCCGCAATGGATCTTCTTGGCAGCATGGTCCCGGCAGCTGTTCAAAATGCGAAGGCAGAAAACGCCAAATTGCAAGCCCTTCTGGAAAAGGATGTGCCCGGTGCACAACTGGAGCCATGGGATCAGGAGTATTATTCCGAGCAATTGCGGAAACAGGAATACGATCTGGATGCTTCGGAGATCAAGCCATACATGGTGCTGGATAGTGTGCTGAAGAACGGTGTTTTCTTTTCTGCGGAGAAACTCTTCGGCATAACGTTCCACGAGCGGACCGATCTGCCTGCCTACCATCCGGATGTGCGGGTATGGGAGGTGTTCGATGAGCAGGGCAACGGGATCGGCCTGTACTATGGCGACTTCTGGGCCCGCGATAGCAAACGCGGTGGTGCGTGGATGAGCAGTTTTGTGGGGCAGAGTCAGCTGCTGGAGGAAAGGCCGGTGGTGACCAACACCTGCAATTACACGAAACCACCGGCCGGCGAGCCTGCCCTGTTGGAATGGGATGAGGTACGTACGCTGTTCCATGAGTTCGGGCATGCGTTGCATGGCCTGCTGAGCGATGTGAGGCATCCTTATTTCAGTGGCACGAGCGTGCCGCGGGACATGGTGGAGTTCCCTTCGCAGTTCCAAGAGAATTGGATGACAGAGCCTTCCGTGCTGGCCAACTATGCGAAACACTATCTTACCAATGAGCCCATGCCACAGGAGCTCACCCAAAAGCTGCTAAGCAGCACGAAATTCAGACAGGGATATGCCACCACCGAATACCTGGCCGCGGCGTTGCTGGATCTGGAGTGGCACATGCGGAAGGCCGGCGATCCAGAAGTGGCAGACCCCTTGGCTTTCGAATCGAAGGTCTTGAACAAGCATGGGATAGAGCTGCGCACCGTGCCACCACGGTATCGAACGCCCTACTTCAGCCACATTTGGGGTGGCGGTTACAGCGCTGGCTATTACGCCTATTTATGGAGTGAGGTCCTGGAGGCGGATGCGTTCACCTGGTTTGGGCAGCATGGCGGCCTTACCCGGGAAAATGGCGATCGTTACCGGACCATCATTCTGTCATCTGGCGGAAGCAGGGAGGCTGCGGCTCTCTACCGCGAACTCACAGGCCGGGACCCCGATCCCAAACCGTTGTTGCGGAAGCGTGGACTTGGTAATAGTAAGGAAGAGTAGGGCTTAGGATGCCTTTCTGTAAGTGCGCCCGGCCTTTTCATCCGGTACCACTTCCAGCAGATAACTGCCCTGTCCAGCCAAGGCAAGCCCGAACATGTCCCTATCCAGCCAGGTGAACATGCATTGATCCGTGCTCATCATGGCACACCGGCCTCGGATCATGGCCATGGTGAATTCCGGCTGTTCTTCCTGGTGGATCTCGGTATTGCGCACCGATACTTCCACATAGATGTCGGCTCCGTTGAGATGCTCGCTCAGCCATCCGGCCGCTAATGCCACCACATCCTGGCGAGCAACCCGGCCTTCCTGAAGTTCACGTACCTCGGAACGCAGGTCCATCAGCAGTTCCAAAAGTTCATGCAATCTTTCCTGATCGATGACCACGCTGCTCCATGACCGCAAATGCAACTCTGAAGCCTGGATCCCGGTGATATGGAATCGCTGTGGGGCAAGACCATCCAGCATCTCGGTGACCAATCCATTCACAATGCCACGGAAATACGCGGCAGCCGCCATGGATTGCTTTACGCCTTGTTTGTATGTTGCTCGAATGGCCATCCAGGAAGTGGGCTTTTGCCCTGCCTTTTACCTTTGAACGGAAAGCACTGATAAATGTGACGATCATTTCAGGGAAAGGCATTCCTTGAAATACCAACGGTCAGCCATTCAAGGGGTGGGATCCCACCTCAACGTACCATAACGATCCTCTGGACATGGGTGCCTTCAAGCCAAACCAGATAAACGCCGTTGGTCAGTGCTGGCAGTGATATGCTGGTGTCTCCGGTTCTGATCCTATGTTGATGGACATGCTTGCCCTGTATATCCATGAGCCGCAATTCCCGCTCCGAATGATCGCCTTTGACATGGAGCAGGTGTTGTCGCGGATCGTAGGAGATCAAGGGGGCCTCCGATCGCAGTTGCTCAACTCCTACGAACTCGTTGGCAAGGCCAATGGTGAAGACGCCGAAAAGCGGGACACCATCTTCTGAGGTCACGGAGCCTGCAGCATTGCCTGTACAATCACCATCCACAACGGAAGGCGCGCCCAGCCAGGCCGAACCATTCCAATAAGCCACCACAGCTCCATCACAATCGCTGATCCCGTTGGTCATGGCATCCTCCCAATGCAACTTCACCATCGGTTGATCAATGGTACCAGTGCGGTCCAGACGCCAATACTCCTGATCGCTCACCTCGATCATGGCAGGGCCCAGGGAGGTCGTATTCAGGTAGGGCTCATTGAAATATTCCGCAGTGAATTCGGCACTCTCACTATTAAGGCCGGTAATTCCTATCCTGCGCCACACACCGTTGTCCCCGACAGGAAAGACAAGATCATCGTTCCCGATCTTTCTTAACGGGCCATCCACATGGCTTGAAGCGGAGCCGGCCGTGATCGTCGCATCATCCAGCAGGGTCAACAGCGCGGATTGGTTTGTCTGGATGATCCCCATGGCAAGTTGAACTTCATGTGAAACCGAAACGGGACCCAGAAGGAGGAGCCCACCGCCGTAATTCTCCACGCGCATACCATGCAATGTGGTGGCTCCTATGTTCTGCTGCTCATCACCGGAAAACGCCACGGTATTCGTTTGAGGAATGAAGCTTCCCTGGCTGTTCCAATCACCCAGCACCACGATCTCCTCCGGATCAGAGTGTGTAAGTGTTGCATTCTGAACAATGTTCACATCATTCAACAAATAGGTCCCATTCCCATCCAAGGTCACATCATCCATGAAATTCACTTCACCCCCGGACATGTGGAAGACACCATCCATATCCATGGTCATGGTGCCACCCAAATGAATGGATCCGCTTGTAACGATGAGCGAATCATCGTTGTTCCGGAGGTCGATCTCAGGCCCTATCGTCGTCAAAGTGCCGCCATTCACTTCAATGTGTGTCCGCAATGGGCCACCGGCATTGGATACCATGGGACCGTTGATCTGTACATCACCTCCGTTCACTAATAACCTGCCCCGCCCTGATCCGGGAGCCTCGCTATACCACATGGCCTCACCATTCACCGTGAGAGATCCCGCATTTACTGTGAAGGCAGGTGAAGAGGGCTCGAGGACCACGTCAAAGCCGAACTCACCCGTCACCGTCATGGTACCTCCGTTCATGGTCATGTAACTTGGCGATACGCCATCATCACCCAGGGCCACCACGGATGTGATGTTCACCATTCCGTCCTGAAGCGTGAATCCGCCTCCGGCTTCCGTGATAAGCCTTTCAGCAGTGAGTGATCCACTTTCCATGACCACTGAGGAACCATCATCCTCGATGATCACCCTATTCCCCACAATCAATGCACCTGCTATGGTCAGTTGCCCGCCATTCACAATGAAAAGCCGGTCTGGAATGAACCCGGAGGTACCCGATATCACAGGCAGCGCCATGGCACCGGTGAAGAAGGCCGGATCGATCGAAATGTCCTCGTCATTCAAAGGCCATTCATTCCAGTTGGCCGAATTGTTCCAATCACTATTTACAGCACCGGTCCATTCCTGGGCCTTTGCGGTTGAGCATGCTATTGCGATGGCTATTACTGGGAGCAGCGACTTCTTCATGGGCACAGGTATTTCTCCGGTACACGTACCAGGGGAATAAAGGTCATATCAAAAACGATGCTTTACCGTGCATAAGAGGATGGAACGGGAATTTTGGCCGATGGAACAGAGGCCCAGGCAGCGCTCTAAGGCCCATGACGCGTCATGACCGCACTGATGATACCAGTTGGATCCATCCCCGTACATGAGCCACCCTCAGGCGCAGGCCCGTTGGTATGGCTGGAGCCGATCCTCAAGGCGGAAGAGCCCGTTCGTAACAGCATTCATAGGCATTCATACCATGAACTGTTCATCTTCACAGCGGGAGAAGGAACACATATGATCGATCTGGAACATGTGCGGTTCCAGGCACCCTGTATCCATTTTGTTGCACCCGGTCAGGTGCATAAGCTGGATCGGGAGCGCGGATCGGCAGGCATGGTCATCATGTTCACCAGCGGCATAACCAGCTTCTTTGATGGGCGGGTACGGCAGTTACTCAGGCCGGGCACGGTCCCGATCGCGCTGGATCCTACCCAGGAGCAACTCCAGGAGAGCATGGAGCTTGCAGGGCAGATCTCCAAAGAACTTGCGCTGATGGACGATGGCAGCTCAGCGATCTTGGAGAACCTGCTTACTACATTGCTATTGATATGCTGGCGCTGGAGCCGGAAAGAAGCGGCCACAGACCTTGGTGCCGTGCTGGATGTAGTGGGTCTTTTCCTTGAGAAGGTCGATAAGGAATTCAAGGAAAAGAAGCAGGTGACGCAGTACGCGGCCGACCTTGGTTTGAGCGCAGGGCACCTGAATGAACTGGTGAAAAAAAGGGCAGGCCGCACTGCGAGTGCCATAATACAGGAACGATCGGTGCTTGAGGCAAAAAGGTTGCTGCTCCATTCCCACCTGAGTGTGAAGGAGGTGGGCTTTTCCCTTGGAATGGAGGATCCGGCGTACTTCACCCGCATGTTCCGCAAGGCCACCGGAACCGCGCCCCAGGAATTCAGACAGCTTATCCGCGAAAAATACAAGCATTAACAGGTATCGTCCATTTCCATTGATCGATGGCCGCTTCACCTTTGTCAAAACCCTTTCCGCATGGATACGAATGAACGATCACGTGGCTTGTTCGACAGACGGAAATTCCTGCGTGCGGGCTCCATGTTGGGACTTGGTTCATTGTTGTTGCCGCGCGACCTTCTGGCATCGACAGGTGCTGTGCCGCCTGCCGAGACAAGTGCCGGCTGCCTGGTGACCAGTGACGATATCCTTGGCCCTTTCTATTTGCCAGGAGCACCTGTTACCACCCAGGTGGCCGCAGCCGGGGAGCCTGGCACCCGGCTCTTCATATCCGGCACCATATACAGCAACGATTGTATGACACCGGTGGATGGCGCCATGATCGAAATTTGGCAGGCCAATGCAGCCGCGGAATACGATACGTCCCAGAATTTCGAGCTGCGGGCCACGATGTATACCGATGCGGACGGCCATTACGCGTTCGAGACGATCATGCCAGGTGCCTACCTCAATGGTGCACAATACCGGCCCAGGCACATTCATTACCGGGTCTCTCGTCCAGGCTTTCCCACACTCATTACGCAACTCTACTTTGAAGGCGACCCCTACATTCCGGCCGATCCATGGGCATCGCAACCGGATGCCGCCATGCGCATCATTCCTTTGAATGATATCGGCGGCGATCAACAGGAGGGTGTGTTCGACATGATACTCGATGGGTTCGTGGGCATTAAGCCGAACCGCTACGGCACCGAAGGAGACCTGCTACCACCGTATCCGAATCCTGCCCGTGATATGTGTAGCATTCATTTCAACGTATTCCGCGAAGCCCATGTGCGGGTGGCGATCACCGACACCCATGGCAGGGAAGTGGTGACGTTGCTGGATGAAAGGAAGCCGCAAGGACGGTATACCACCCAATGGAATGGTGCCACGGCCTACGGATCCCCTGTGCGGCCAGGGAATTACGTGGCGCTTCTGTTGATGGACGGCCAGGTGGTGAAGAGCAGGTCGATCGGACGGGTGTGATGGAGAAAAATGCCGGAACGATCCATGTTCGCCTAACTTCACGCACATGGACCTCGAAAGCCTTCATCGCCTGGGCCGGTTGGGCAAACCTTGGGGCCACAAAGGTGAACTCACCGTTCATCTGGAAGGATGCGACCTGGAGGATCTTGTGTCCGAGGGAACACTCTTCGTGGATATCGAAGGGCAGAAGGTCCCATTCTTCTACACCAGTCTGCGTGACCAGGGCAGGGCAGGGGTGCTGGTGAAGTTCGATGACTTCTCCGATCCGCAGAGTGCGGGCATTCTGGTGGGCAGGGATCTTTTCGCGCCCCCCGGACATCTATCGGATGGCAGCGATGAAAGCTGGGATCCAGAAGAATTCATCGGCATGTTGGTGCGCGATGAGGAGCATGGTGATCTGGGCGAAGTGACCGCGATCGAAGGCACTGACCGCAATCCCGTTATGGTGATCCATCTGGGAGGGAAGGAAGTGATGGTGCCATTGAATGAGGATATGATCCTGGATCTGGATGTGGAGGAACGTACGCTGTTGGTCAGTACGCCGCCCGGCCTCATAGAGATGTACCGCGATAGTGGCTCCTAGAGGGCGCTGCGTCTATTCGGCCCGCAGAACGAAGGTGTGCATGTACTGGGTGTTCCGATCGGTACGCGTGTGGAAGTGGAGATGCCGATCCTTTCCGCTTATTGAACGTGCAGGGCTCGTTGCTGCCAGGCTACCACTCACTATAACTTCGTTCACCTTCTTCAACTATTGATCATGAAAAGATCCATACCCTTCGGTCTTATCTACTTGATGTTCATCCTGTTGTACCATGGCGCCAACGCTTATGATGGGTCCGGTACGCTCGTATCACAAGGTGTTGAACGCGGTTTTGTTTATCATGCACCAGGCACCACCATTTCTGCCGGGTTGCCGTTGGTGATCGCCTTCCATGGCACGGGTGGCAATGGCGCGGCCTTCAAGGCGGCTTCGGGATTTGATGCCGTGGCCGATCAACACCAGTTCATTGTGGTCTACCCTTCTTCCTACAATATCGGTGGTGCCCTTCAATGGAATGTATATGCTGATGGTGTCACAGGCCATGGTGGAATTGGCGATCTGGAAGCCATTGACGATGTGCTCTTCGTGGATTCGTTGATCGGCTACTTCTGCGATACCTATGCGATCGATGCATCACGCATCTATGCCACCGGCTTCTCGAATGGCGCGTTCATGGCCTATAACCTGGCCATCCAAAGACCAAATGTCATTGCCGCGATAGCACCGATCGCTGGAAACCTGTGGGGCGAGGCGGCCTTTCTTTTGGATCATACCATGCAGGATCCACCACCGGTGGCTGTGTTACATATCCATGGAGATGCTGATGCCGTCGTGGCCTTCCCCGAAGTGGAACAGGGATATGTATGGCCTTTGAGCTATTTTGGTTCCATGCAATGCGGTGTGGACACGTTCACCGTCATGCCCATCTCAGCCGATGCGGAACGATGGGTCTTCTGCGCTGGTGGAATGGATCAACCACGTGTGGAGCTGGTGCGCCTCTTCGATCATGGCCACACCTGGCCGGCAACTTCGATCTACGATGTGCCACAGTGGGTCTGGGAATTCTTTGCCGCACATAGCCTGGATGCCCCCGCAATCACTTGTGAAATGTCGGGTATCGTGGAGGCTGCGCAGTATGGAAGGCTTCTGGTGCATCCGAATCCGGCGCAGCATACACTATGGTTGGATCTCGATCCAGGCTCCGTGGGGATCGCTCGCATTTTCGACGCCAAGGGGTTCATTGTGGCAGAGACCACCATCAAAGACAACACCCTGGATGTGCGAACTCTTGCCCCCGGCCTTTACATGTTGGAGGTGGTCAATGTTCAGCAACGTTGGTATGCCCGTTTTATCCGGGATTAAGGTCATGCGGAAACCATCTTTAGCCCGATTATCGATGCGATCAGGGTGAAGATGAAAAAGAGGCGCCAGAATTCCACCGGTTCTTGGAAAAGCATGATCCCTGCGAGAACGGTGCCCACTGCACCAATACCTGTCCACACGGCATAGGCCGTTCCTATGGGTATGGTAAGCGTGGCACGGTAAAGCAGGTACATGCTGATCGAAAGGCAGCAGAAAAAGCCCAGCATCCAGAAGAGTGAGGCCATACCGCTGGTCTCGCGTGCCTTACCCAGGCAGATCGCGAAGCCCACTTCGAACAGTCCAGCGACTATGAGCAGGAGCCAGGCCATGGTCTAGAAAGCCTTGCTGATCATGAAATGTGCTCCGGCCCCACGAGTTCTGGCAAGAAAGAACCCGGGTACATGAACGCTGCCGATCTCGGCCACCACCGTTCTTCCAAAACGCATTCTCGCTGCCAGGCCAGCGCGCGCCTGCCCCCAACCACCATAAGAGACCGTGGCACCGATCAAAGCACGTCCGGAGATCCTTCTTGCGAGCCGGACAAGTCCATGCGGCATATAGCCCGGCAGGTTACGGTGATCGACGGAAAGTCCGGCCATCCATACATCATTCACTGTTATATCCATGGACAAAAGCGCACGGAAAGGCATCATGGTGGTGAAGGCCGATCGGGTGCGTTGCAGGCCAAGGGTATCCAAGATCCGATCCTCGCCAATGATCAGGGAGGGAAGATCGAACACGTTGGAAACCTGGATCCCTTCGTATATGATCAACGTGTCCTTTTCCAGCATAAGGGAATTGCTGTTCCAATGCATGAAGCCTACATCTTCCAGCGATGCTGAGAAAGTGGCCGGCATGCCGAACAACTGGCGGAAAAGGTTCCAGCGCCCATGTAACGTAATGCCAACTCCATTGGGCCACCATGCACCATCAGTGGCGGTATCGCTTTGCATGTACATGCCATCCAGATCCACATCCAATGCGAGTCCATCCATGGCCGTGTAGATGCTCCCGCGTTCGATCCGGCTGTGATCGAAACGGCGGCCGCCCACCAGGTCTACCCGCAGGAAGGAGCGGCTGATCTGATCCTGGATGCCTACTCCGATCCCTTGCCATCCCATACCCAGATGTACCGCAGGAGCTAATTCCGCGGTACGTCCTTCGTAGTGGGCGTTACCAAAAAAGGCCAGATCGTAAGCATCCTTAGTGAATACAACGCCGAGTGCGCTGCGGACACTTGCGGCAACAACTGGCCGCCAACGCGCACGGCCAAAGAGGCTATCCGGACCGATCCATGTCGCACTAGCCCCTACATCATATCCCATGCGGTTCCGATCTCCCAGGGCTTCCAGGGAGCGTTGCCGCATTTCCCGCCCGATGTATCCACCGCGATGGAGGTTCCATGGCATCTCATTGAAAATGCCGGAAGAATGCTGATCACCCCATGCCAGCAATTCAACATGGTGCTGTTCTTGCGAAGGCAATAGCAGCAGGGTGTCGAATGGCAGGAGTTGGATCTGTGCGCGGCAGATGAAGGGGAGGAGTGCCAGGGTCAGGCACAGGAACGATCTACTCATTCCCATTCACCAAATAATGTGCACCGGCGGCGATCCGCAGGTCCAGCTTATAGCTGTCCAGGATCCTTACGTGTTGGCTCTGTGCGGTGGTATTGAAGATCGTACGGATCCGGAAACGGCCACCCTGGTATAGCATATCCACCTGTTCACTCGTCAAATGTGCATCCAATCGCGAATCCACTAGGGATTGCACCAACAGGTCCGTACCGAGGATGCCTGCTGCTATGGTGCCCTGTACAGGCACGTTCGAAAGAAGAGCGCCATCTGCTGTTATGATGTCGATCTCCATTGAAGCGGAAAAAGGGAAACCATTCACCGCGAACAAACGCAGTTCTCCGTTCTGCAAAGCATGGCTCTCCACTGTGCCTGGGAGCGATGGTGCCACGATGCTCTCCAGGGTAAGATCGTTGGCAATGATGGACAGGGGTACCTCCACCTCCAATTCAGCCCTTATCCTGCTGTTGTAATAGAGGAAATCATGGCCATTGCTGATATCGCCCAATGGGTTCAAGTGAAGGCCGATCTGATAGTTCAACCTATCGGGAAGACTTTCGATGAACTGGTCCACATTGCTGTCCGCATTGTCCATCTGGATATGGTGGTAGCTGGGTTGGAAACTTCCTCCGGATTCCAAAGCACGAATGATGTTCACCGGCCCCTGCATGATGGTATGTGCCAGGTCCACGTTGGCACCGGTGCGCGTGTTCACGGCACGGAACTCCTGGATGTAGGCTTGTATATCCACGCCCACCCCGTTCTCCACCTTCAACCGCATGGTAACCTGATCCAGATCCAATGTGCCGCCAACGATCCGGTCGAAAAGGCCAAGTTCCACGGAATCAGGGCCAATATCCACCACGCGGCTGCCGAAGTATCCGCGCGCATATTCCGGCACAAGATCGCGATACGTGGCGATGGCTATGATGCTGTCCTGGTTGGTAACGGTGGCGCCTTCACCATTGGGATCCAACTGAGCGCTGAGCATGGTGCTCAACGTGTTCACCTGATCGAGATCGGGTCCCCGCAGATCGAAATGGGCTCCCGCCAGATCGAGCGTTTGTTCGGATATGGCCGGTTGAGCCGGGGTTCCCGGACCCACCGGTGATTGGAGCACCGCCGGACCGCCTGGCAGGGTGGCCCCTGGCAGCGCGAAGGTGCCGAATACGGTGCTGTTCACCATGTTCTTCAGCCTGAGGTCCAAATAACCTTCCCTGATGATCAGTGTGCGCAGGGCCACATCGCCCAGATCGAACTGGGTCACATCGTTCTGGTTGAATGGTACCACACCTGGCGGCAGAAACAATTCACCGGGCACAGGCAGCACATAACCATATACCAAACTGGTATCGGGTTGTTGGATCACCGTATCCACCCGCAGCGCGAACAATTCATCTTTGTAGAGTAAGGTGATGTGACCATTTTCACCGGTCAACAGAAGGCTATCGGGCACAAGGTCCGAAATGGTGAAAGTGGTACGCACCAGGGGCCCCGTAAGGTCCACATCCCAGCGTGCAGGCTCCTTCCTGCATCCAGAGAAAAGGATACCTGCCAGAAGGAGCATAAGGCCCCATGGTCCAACAGCTGTTCTCATGCGAGTGCAAAGTACGCCCAAAGCTGCATGGCATCTACTCTCAATGGCCGTATATATACTTAACTTTGGGGCTGGTAAGTGCATGTTGTTGAAGCGTTACATACTGGCACCATGGCTATTTTCTACCGTGGTGATGTATCTGGCATCCTTCCTTTGGCATGGTGTTGCACTTACGGATCTGCAGGAACTCGCCATTCCACGCACACTTTATTTCGTACTTGCCGCAATGGTCTATCTGGTGATCGGACTGGCGCTCACTATCGGCATCCATAAGGCCATCGAGTATGAATGGATCTCGCTCAAA
>JAEZCB010000265.1 GCA_023412755.1 Bacteroidota bacterium | reverse complement strand
CGTGAATAGTGCCCAGCCTGAATATTATCCGGCCATCACCGCTGATGATCATACACTGCTTTTCACGCGCCGGGTGAAAGCCCGGGATCAACAAGCAGGTGAGCAGGAGGATTTCTATGTGAGCCAGCGCGGTGCGGATGGCAATTGGCAGACAGCACGCACCATTCCCACCGTGGATACCGAAAGGAATGAAGGCGCAGGTACGCTTTCCCCTGATGGGCGTTTCATCATCTTCACCGCATGTGAATTATATGGTGAGTATGGCCCGGGACGCAAGGGCATGGGCAGCTGTGATCTGTTCATCAGTGTACGCACAGGTGAACGTTGGAGCCAACCGGAGAACCTGGGGCCACCAGTGAACAGCAGGAATTGGGAGAGCCAGCCCAGCCTCGCCAGCGATGGCCGCACACTTTACTTCGTAAGAGGTCTTCAGGCACATGATGGCATCAGGGATACGGACATCATGGTCACCGTATTACAGGATGATGGCCGTTGGAGCAGACCGGAAAAGCTGGGCTCCAACATCAACACACCCTGGCAGGAGGAAAGCGTGCAGATCCATCCGGATGGGCGAACCCTCTATTTCAGCAGCAATGGTCATCCCGGCATGGGAGGGCTGGATATCTATGTGAGCCGAAAGGACACTCTTGGCAATTGGGGAGAGGCGCTCAACCTGGGATATCCTATCAATACCGGTGCGGATGAGAACAGCCTGCTCGTGAGTGCCAGCGGCGAAGTGGCCTATTTCGCCAGTGACCGGCCAGGCGGCTTCGGCGATCTTGACCTTTATAGTTTTGAACTGTACCCAGAGGCGCGTCCACTGGCTGTGAGCTATATCCGAGGCGTGGTCTCGGACAAGTCTTCTGGCGAACCCGTTGAGGCCGATGTAGAGCTTTATAATGTCACCACCGGTGAACTGGCCACAGCCGCGTATAGCGATCCACGGACCGGTGCATTCCTGGTGGCATTGCCGGTGGGGCAAGAGTATGCTCTCAATGCGAGCGCTGAAGGTTACCTGTTCTTCAGCGAGAACTATGATGTACCAGAAAGCGCGGGAAAAGATCCCTATACATTGGATGTGATGCTCAGTCCGCTCACCGCTGGTAGCACGATCGCCTTGCGGAACATCTTCTTCAATACGGCAAGCGCGGATCTGCTGCCTGCCAGCAACACGGAATTGGAAAAGCTCATCCGCCTGCTGCAACGGAATACTGGCCTACGGATCGAACTGGCGGGACACACCGATGATGTGGGTAAGGATGCAGACAACCTCCGCCTGAGTGAACGGCGTGCCAACGCGGTCCGCGACCATCTGATTGCCAAAGGGATCGAGGCGGATCGTGTGGTGGCCAAAGGTTATGGGGAAACCAGGCCGGTGGCCTCGAATGACACGGAGGAAGGCCGTGCTCTCAACCGCCGTACGGAGGTTACCATTCTGTGACCGTAAATTCCACCAGTTACTCTTCGGGAGGCACCACTTACGCAGCGCCGCTTCTTAGGGCTGGATGATCGTGAGAGTTTCGCAGCACTCTTGATGCCCCCAGGTCATATTGGTTAAGGGTCGGATTTTCCATCACAGACGCGGGCAGTATCCAAATGAATGGCGTACGCCATGAGTTCGTCGAAGCCAGCACCAGTGATCAGGGATCTTCACAATTCAGTGAACTTCAAGAGGACCATGGGAATACTACCACCTATACTGTGGCTTTGCCCATGGTCTACCATGCACATATGGACCTCAACCTGCTTGGAGGCCTCTACTTCCGCACCGCTGCTACCGTGGGTTTGGATAGGGGCAAAGAAGCTCCACGAACTCCCTCTCAGATCTGTGGTTCTTTGCGATTTGAGAGCCGGTCATTTGATATAGGCGTGCCTGTTACTTTCCACCAATTACAGGGAATGCGGATAGGCCTGGCCATGCGTCTTGGTCCGGTAATGGTGGGCAGCGATAAGATCGGTGGTCTTCTCGGCCTCACCAACATTGGTGGCATGGATGTTCATGTAGGGTTGAAGCTGAACTTCGGAAGAAGATGAAGACGGCCGGTGCCCCCATCGGTATTAGGTGAACACCCCTCGAACGGCTTTTCTTTGACAGCAACATCATGAAAAAGGAAGAGCGTTTCGGTCACGTGATCCGGGAGGGCTATGTCACAAAAGGGGAAGCCCTTATCCTGGGTGGGGCCATGTTGGAGGCAGGGGGCGATGCCAGCGCTTTGGTCCGGGTTCCTTTGCGGACCATGAATCGCCATGGCCTGATCTGTGGAGCCACCGGTAGCGGTAAGACCAAAACCCTGCAAGTGCTGGCTGAACAATTGTCTCTAAACGGGGTACCAACACTTCTCATGGATGTGAAAGGAGACCTGAGTGGCCTGGCCGCACCAGGTATCGCGGGGGAGAAGATCATGCAACGGCATGAAAAGTTGGGCATTCCATATGATCCGCAAGGCATGCCTGTGGAACTGCTTAGTCTCAGCAATGAGCCAGGAGCCCGGTTAAGGGCAACGATAAGTGAATTCGGGCCGGTATTGCTGGGGCGGATCCTTGAGTTGAACGACACCCAGCAAAGTGTACTATCCCTATTATTCAAATATTGCGATGATCATTCACTGCCTTTGCTGGACCTGCAGGATCTGCGCCGGACGCTGCAGTACATCACTTCGGAAGGCAAAGCGGAGATCCAAAAGGAGTACGGACAAGTTAGCTCCGCCACGGTGAACACCATCATGCGCAAGCTGATCGAGATCGAGCAACAAGGGGCGAACACCTTTTTCGGTGAATTGTCCTTCAATGTACAGGACCTGATCGAGCTACGCGATGGGAGAGGAGTGGTACACATTGTGCGCCTTACCGACATACAGGACAAGCCCCGGCTTTTCAGCACATTCATGCTGTGCCTGCTCGCAGAGATCTACAACACATTCCCAGAAGTTGGAGACCCGGAGAAGCCGAAACTTGTGCTTTTCATTGATGAGGCCCATTTGATCTTCAACACCGCTACCAAGGCACTGCTGGATCAGATCGAGACCATCATCAAATTGATCCGTTCCAAGGGCGTGGGTGTCTACTTCTGTACCCAGGACCCTTCGGATGTTCCAGAGCGGGTACTTGGCCAGCTTGGATTGAAAGTACAGCATGCGTTGCGGGCCTTCACCGCGAAGGATCGTACCACCATTAAAAAGACCGCGCAGAACTATCCTCTCACGGACTTCTACGATACGGAACAACTGATCACTTCGCTAGGTATCGGAGAAGCGCTGGTCACCGCGTTGAGTGAGAAGGGAACACCAACACCTTTGGCCCACACGCTTTTGCGTGCGCCGGTCTCACGCATGGACATCCTGAGTACTCTGGAGATCGATGGTCTGGTGGCACGTAGCAAACTCGCAAGCAAATACAATGAGCGGCTCGAGCGGGAGAGTGCTTTCGAGATCCTGGAAAAGCGGATGAAAGAGACGGCTGAGGCGGAGAAGCCGGTGTCGAAGGAAGCTGCCAAGCCAGCGAAGCAGGAGAGCAACACATGGACGGATATCAGCCGCAACCCGATGGCGCGGCAGGTGGGAAACACCCTGGTGCGGGAACTTACGCGGGGCCTGCTGGGGGTGCTGGGCATTAAGCCTTCGGGCAGCACACGCCGCAGGAGGCGGTAGGCAAAAGGCGGTCTCAAAGAAGGTCGACCGCTTCATTTTCTGAGGCAATATTTTGAAACAGCACAGCCGAACATGGTCTGCGTTTGTTTGCGCAAGCGAACAATGGGTGTTGCACCTAAGGTCTCAATAGCCCAAGACCGATCTACCTTGTTTGCTTGCGCAAGTAGACCAAGGGAGCGGTGTCAGGCCGAGCGCAGCCGGTGTCAGGCCGGGTGTCAGGCCGAGCGCAGCTGGTGTCAGGTCGAGCGCAGCCGGTATCAGGCCGAGCGCAGCCGGTGTCAGGCCGAGCGCAGCCGAGGCCTCACCGGCGGTTCATGAAGATCATGATGTAATACAACAACGTACCTATGGATCCGATGGCGGCCACCAGGTAGGTCCGAGCCGCCCATTTCAACGCATCGGCACTCATGGCATACTCACTGGTGTTCACAATGCCATTGCTCTTGATCCAGGCCAGAGCGCGGTTGCTGGCATCGTATTCCACGGGTAAGGTGATGATGCTGAAGAGCGTGATCATGGCGAAAAGCAGGATCCCGATCAACAATAGGCTTGGGAACGTGTTCATCATGAGTATGCCACCCAGGAGCACCCACTGCACCCACTGCGAAGCCACACTCACCACCGGTACCAGCTTGCTGCGCATCTCCAGCCAGCTATAGGCGGTGGCATGCTGCACCGCATGTCCGCATTCATGCGCGGCCACAGCGGCCGCCGCCGCATTGCGTGCATGGTAGACCGGCTCGCTCAAATTCACCGTCCGGTTCCGGGGATCATAATGGTCGGTCAATTTGCCTGGCACACTCACCACGCGAACCTGGGTAAGGCCATGATCGCGCAGCATCTGTTCAGCGATCTCACGGCCGCTCATGCCATTGCTCAGTGGGGTACGCGAATACTTCTCGAAACGTGACCTCAGCTGCCGGCCTACGAACCAGCTTACCAGCATGATCACAATACCGATCATGTAAGCTCCTGCCATCGGATTTCCTTCCATCATTCCGCTAATGTGTACCAGGGCCACTGCAAAGCTGTTGCCAGCATTCACCGTGGGACAGATCGGCAGAGGTGGCCATCAATTCTCGGCAGCCTGATCAGCACGTTGGATCTCCTGATCAAGGATATCATCGATATGCTTGCGTGTCAGCTCATCGATCTTCGCATCCGCCCGGGCCTGCTTCTTCATGAAACGCAGCATGGCGTTCTTCTTGATCTCATAGGCCACATACACGGTGTAATCATTCGTGGCCTCATTGAAGTAGGTCTCTTCGCCCACCTTGCGCATATCCGCCAGCTCGGTATTCATCACTTCACGCACCAGACTTTGGAACTTGTCAGCTACATCACGCGCCCGTTCGTTCTCTGTCTGCCCCAGGTACTGGTCGGTCACTGCGCGCATATTCGTGCCGATCTGGCTCGCCAACTGGCTGCGCGCCTCGCTGTCGGCCTTGCCCCGGGCTATGTTCTGTTTGCTGCTCGCACCCATGCCCGTGCTGCGCCACCAGGTGTTGTTGCTCTCGTACTTGTTGCCTGTGAAGGGCTGCTTCACCCTTGTGCCCGCAGGTCCGGAAGTGGTCTTGCATGCGGGGAGCGATACCCCAATGGCGAAGATGATCAAGAGTGCGAGCGATAGGTTCGTATAGCGGGAGATCATGGTGTAAGTATTGGTCGTTGCCGGCGCCCAGGGAAAAGATCGTGCCACGGTTCGCTGGTGCGAATATCATTTTCTTTTTCAATGTGTTGATGATACGCATCCCGGTGATGCAACTTTCGCCCAAATTCCAAAAGGAGATGCGCGCCTTAAAGACCATATTGATCATACTTGTGGCATTGGCCGGGATCCTGCTGATCCTTGGATACACCGGCCCCAAGACCTCCGTAGTGCAGCGATCGGTAGTGATCGATGCTGAACCAGCCACGATCTATCCATACGTTGCCTCGCTACGTGAAACACACAATTGGGGACCATGGATCGACATGGAGCGGGAAGTGGTGACCGAATGGAGCGAAGAGGATGGCGTGGTGGGAGCCTCGCAAAGCTGGGAAGGCGACACACTGGGTAAAGGCATGCAGCGGATCATAGCGATGGAGCCAGATCGCAAAGTGAGCACGGAGTTGATGTTCCTGGAACCCTGGGAGAGTAAAAGTGAGGTCGATCTGGTGTTGACCCCGGAAGAACAGGGAACGCGCGTGGATTGGGTGATGACATCCCAGAACAAGGGGCTGGCACGGCTCATGGCCGTATTCATGGATATGGATGAAATGATCGGTCCTGATTTCGAACGTGGGTTGGAGAAACTCAAGGCAACGGTGGAGGAGAAACAACGAGCGCAGGCGGCCGATCTGCAGTCCAGAAC
>JAEZCB010000215.1 GCA_023412755.1 Bacteroidota bacterium | reverse complement strand
ACTTTCACATGCGTTACCCCAAGAATATCTATAACAATGCCTCCGCCCACGTCATCCACGAAAGCAACGCGGTCACCCACGCGGAATTTCGGCTGCGGCATGCTGCGAAAATACGGTAAGTACCATTGCCGCTGGATCTTTATGCTGGTACTCCTTGGGTTGGTCCCTGTATCGGCCCAAGCACAGATGCAGGCCTTTGTACTGCCGGGACCCGTGGGGGGTAAACACATGCTGGACGCCTTCATAGCCCAGGAGCTCATCTATCCCCAGAATGCTTTGGACCATGGCATCGCAGGCGATGTCTGGCTCATCTTCAATGTGATGCAGGATGGCCGGGTGGAAGATCTGCGGGTTTGGCGGGGATTGGATGCAACATGCGATGCGGAGGCGTTGCGCTTGGCTCGGGCCGTGCAATGGGTACCCGGAATGGTGGGCGATGTACCCGTGGATGCGGAGCATTCACTGGCCATCACATTCTCACCGAAGATCTATCGCAAGTGGCTGAAGAAGCGGCAGGAGCTCGATGCCGGACTACTGGCGATCCCGGCAACCACGGACCCCGCCGTCCACTCCACAGCACACGTATCCGAACAACCCGCTCCCATCATTCCCGGCGGCGAAAGCTTCCACACTTGGTGGCAGAAGAACCTGAGGTATCCACCTGAAGCATTGCGCCGCAATATCCAGGGTCCTTTACGATTGCGTTTCATCGTGGAACCCAGCGGCAACATCTCCAACCTGCATGCGATCACGGACATTGGAGGCGGCTGCATCCAGGAAGCCTCCCGCATGCTCGGCTCATTGAAATGGAGACCCGCCATCCTCAACGGCCAGCGGGTGCGATCACAGGTGGAAATGGAATTCGTTTTCAGGCTGCCGTAATGGGTCGTCGGCCAGGCTACCTTCGTGTCCATGAAGGAGCGCGGTCCGTGGCGGACGAAGAGTGAGCAACTGAAGTATGAGACGGATTGGATCGCCGTGAGCCATCATGAGGTGATCGATCCAAAAGGGAACGACGGCATCTATGGTGTGATCCATTTCAAGAACATAGCGGTAGGAATGATGCCGCTGGATGAACACGGGAACACCTGGATCGTGGGCCAATATCGCTATCCGATCGATAGTTATAGCTGGGAGATCCCAGAGGGCGGAGGTAGCTTGGAGGTGGATCCACTGGGTACCGCGAAGCGGGAATTGAAGGAGGAGACCGGGATCCAGGCGCGGAAATGGACCCGGATCCTGGAGATGGACCTGAGTGATTCGGCCAGCGATGAACGCGCTGTCGTCTACCTGGCGCAGGATCTTGAATACGGCGAAGCCGAACCGGAGAGTACAGAGGATCTGCAGGTTCGCAAGATCCATTTCAACGAACTCCTGCGCATGGTGATGGATGGAGAAATTCGTGATGCCATAACAGTGGCCACCGTGCTGAAGGTGGAACTGATGCTGCGCGATGGCAGGCTCCTATTTCAAAAGTAGATCCAGTGGCCGCGGATGCGGCCTTTACTGTATTCCAGGGCAGGCGCAGGGAACTTCACCGAATTGAGAATGAAGAAGGTGGTGCGCAGGAACCGGCTGTTGGTCCTTATCCGCGTTAGGTCGATGTCCGGCGAGAGGTAGAATTGGCGCCTGCGCTCATAACTAAAGACATTGAGAAGGGGTTCTGGCGGATGGGCGGACACCATGCCTGTGGCACCATACCCACCTGCGATGCATAACCATGGGGGCAGCTCCAACCCGAACAGCCTGTTCAGATCACCGCTGATCCATATCGTCTGGCCATTGTAGTCCTTGAGGATCCTTTCTGCCAGACCCTCCCCGAGCAACTCCGGCCGGCGCTGGGCGAATTCGGTAAGATGTGCGGAGAATTTCACCCGGATCCGTTGCTCATCCCACAGCAACTGCTGGCCAATGAAAAAGCCTGTGCCCGCAACGTTCGCAGCCATGTCCGTCCAGGAGAAGCCCCAGCCAACGGAGGTGCCATCCAACACCTCAATACCGGTTAGATAGATAAGCCCGAGCCCGCCCCCCAACCAGATCGAAAGCCGATCATCGGTACCGCAGCGGTCCAGCAAAGCGTACCCCCAACCACCCAAGGTGTAGGCACTGAAAAAATGGCCGGCCTTATCAACCTGCAACCATTCACCACTATCATCGAATGTGTGCAGTGAGGAGCGTTCATGATCGGCATACCAGGCGCGATCAAGGAGATACAAACTGCCAGCGATACCAGCGCCAAGACCTGCCATGGTGTACGTGAGACACCGGCGATCGGCGGCCGAGGTATCGGCCAGAACCTCATTCCGCTGACCATACAATGGAATGTATACGTGGAATAAGATGTATGCCACAAAGAACATGGAACCAGAACGAGCGGCAGTGGCTGTCAGCATGGGTTTGTAAAGGTACCGGAAGCGAAGTGGTCGATCTTTCAAAGTGCGGAATGTCCTGGGCCGCTCATCGAACGCGATCCATGCTCGATCAATAGCGTCCGGTGATCATTTTGAAAGATCACCGTTTCGATGGCCAAATGAACCTGCATAGTAGCCATGCGGGACAAAAAATTCCAAGACCAGGATCCCCAAGATATTCCAAGCTGTGGTGCAGCCACGAAGCCTGTTTGTGCAAGTAAAAAATGGTGGGAAAACCCGACCTCTATTCTGCACCCTCGATCTCAAACATACCGATCATCGTACTCCACCCCATGCTACTCCAATAGCGACCGGTACTTCTCCTGGAAGGAAACATGCCGATGAAGCTTCTCCTGCTCATCTGATCCGACCTACCGCGCCTCATGTTACAGCACATTCTTGCCAGGCAACATCCGATGTCCCTCTAGGGAGGTTACTCCGGTCTCGGCATCTTGGTCACATGCGGCCGGAAATTGATCGCCGTGCCGGGC
>JAEZCB010000157.1 GCA_023412755.1 Bacteroidota bacterium | reverse complement strand
CAAGATCAATGACCCCAATGCCCAGAACGGCTTCATCTATAAGCCAGGACAGGCCCTGATGATCAACTCCTCCTATTCGGTAAGGGGCTTCGGAGCCAGCGTGGGTGCCCATACGCTGGACAATATGTTCTTCCAGAGCGATCGTGCGGCTCCCACCCCCTTCGATCTGACCATCAACTTCCTGCCACCACTTACCCGCCAGCATACTTATAACCTGCCCGCCACGCTGTATCCATATGCCACGCAACCAAATGGCGAGGTTTCCGTGCAGGGGGAGATCTTCCAGAATTTCAAGAAAGGCACCAAACTCGGTGGCAGGTATGGAACCAAGCTCGCGATCAACTACTCCACAGCATGGAGCCTGGATACAGTGGGACTGGGAGCAGCAGATGATACGACCCGCAGGCTGGGCTATCGCACCAATTTTTTCCAACCTGGGGATCGCACCTATTTCCAGGATCTGAATGTGGAGATACGCAAGCGCTTCTCCCCCCGCTGGGAGCTGGCCCTTACCTATCTGAACATTGTCTATGATATCGACATCATCCAGGGAAAACCAGGCAGCCCGGTGGTTTATGCTGATATCGTGATCCTGGAAGGCCTTCACAAAGTGAGCGATCGTACCTCTGTCCGTTTTGAGGTACAACACCTCAGTTCGCAGCAGGACCAGGGTAGCTGGGCCACCGCCCTGGCCGAGGTGACCTTCAGTCCACATTGGTTCATTGCGGCCATGGACCAATACAACTACGTCACCTTCAATGAAACTTTCCTGGAAGGTGGTAAATTCGAGGTGCGGCCGGAGCGGTTGCATTACCCGATCGGCATGGTAGGCTATATACATGGTGGGAACAGGTTCCAGGTCAGTTATGGACGCCAGCGCGCCGGGATCTTTTGCGTTGGGGGCGTATGCCGTCCGGTACCTGCTGCCAATGGCCTGACACTCTCGATCACCAGTACATTCTGAACATGAAACAACTGGTCTTTCCAATTTTCCTAGCCCTTATGATGGCCGCCTGTGATACAGTGAAGGAACCCATACCTCCAGGTACCGGAGGGCAAAATGGCGGCGGGGGTAATGAGGGTACGGTCCGAAGGGTATTGCTGGAGGATTTCACCGGCCATCGGTGCAACAATTGTCCTGCTGCTACCAGCACCGCCATACAATTACAGGAGCTCTATGGTGATCGGGTGATCGTGGTCGGGGTACATGCCACCCAGACCTTTGCCGCGCCACTTCCCAACTCCCCGGATGGCAGCTACACCACCGACTTCCGCACAGATGCTGGAACGGCTTACGAACAAGCCTTCGGGGTTTCTTTTCTTCCCGTTGGAATGGTGAACCGCAAGCACTTCAACAATGTGAGGCTGTTATCTCCGAACCAATGGTCCACACGTGTGGGTGAGATGATCGATCTGCCGGCGGCCTTTGACATCTGGTTCGAGGAGCTGGCGTACGACCCAAACACAAGAACGATCGATACCGAGATCAAGGTGGCCGTGTTGGAACCCGTTTCTGGCGACCATGCTCTTACGATCTACCTTACGGAAGACCATGTGATCGATTGGCAATACAATGCGCAGGCGGATCCTCCCAATGTTCCCAATTATGAGCATCGGCATGTACTTCGCGACAACGTGAACGGTACCTGGGGTGCTCCGCTCATCTCAGGTTCAGCGGATGTGGGTGACACCCTAACCCTGAGCTACTCAGGGTATACGCTCGCTCCGAACTGGAACGAGGCGAACTGCTCATTGGTGGCGTACCTCTACCGTACGGACAACGAAGAGGTGATGCAGGCCCTGGAGCAGAAGATCCAGTAGTGGAAAAGTTTTCATAGCGGACCATATTGAACGGGCAGTTTCGGCGTTATCTTGGCGATCCTGCGCGACGAAAGCGGACCATAGCCCGATAAAACCGCCCGGCGGCAGATCGTAGTATATTCGTTACCGCTAAACCCGATCATTTCGTGATGATGATGGACCAAGGAAGAAAGATGATGGAGTTCAGCAAGCATGTACTCCAAAAAGTCAGTTTCGATCGGCGTCTTTTCAAGAAGGAATTGGTGAAGGCAAGGAAATGGATCAGTCAGCATGATCAGCTGGTGTTCAAAGCCTGGTGCCTAGCCACCTTCGGCCACATGTACAAGGATGTGATCATGGAGGTCTACCAGACGACCGTGCGGGCTTGATCCCACTGTCGAACCTTTAAGACCGGCCCCCTCAAGGGGCCGGTGTTTTTTCGCCTCTCAGGAGCCGCAGGTTCCGCTTCAATCCTTCAAATTTCGTTCGCTTCACCGCACTGCCTTCGAACAGACGGTCGAAAACGACCTCTGTCATCCCATACCATCCATCCTTTGAAAGGGCCATCAGCTCCGGCTTAGGCAGGAACTCAGGCTCCTGGTGTGGCTTGCTGAAACGGTTCCACGGGCACACCTGCTGGCACACGTCGCAGCCGAAGACCCAGTCCTTCCACCTGCCACTCACCAGGTCAGGGATCTCCCCTTTCAACTCAATGGTGAAATAGCTGATGCACTTGCTGCCATCGACACCGTAAGGAGTGATCGCTTCCGTAGGGCAGGCATCCACACACCGGCGGCAGGTTCCGCAGTGGTCAGTGGCCGGTGCATCGGGTTCCAACTCCAGGTCCAGAATGATCTCGCACAGGAAGAAGTAGGAACCCTCACCCTGGCGCAGCATGTTGGTGTGCTTACCCTGCCAGCCTATTCCCGCACGTTGCGCCCAGGCTTTTTCCAAAACCGGTGCACTGTCCACAAAAGCACGGATGTTCACCTGACCGAATCGTTCAGTGATCATGCCGATCAGCGGCTTCAGACGCTTCTTGATCACCTTATGGTAATCGCGGCCGTAGGCGTAGGTGCTGATCTTCGGAATTTCTGGATCGCTCTGTTGCTGTGGAATGTAGTAGTTGTACGCGAGGCTGATCACACTCTTCGCTCCTTCCACGATCATTCGCGGATCCAACCGCATGTCGAAGTTGCGCTCCATGTAGCCCATTTCGCCATGCTTGCTTTCGCGAAGCCATTTCTCCAGCCGGGGCGCTTCTTCTTCCAGGAAACCAGCACGCGCGATACCGCACGCCAGGAAGCCCAGTTCATGGGCTTTGGCTTTAATGAGGTTCGATCGCTCCTGCAGGGAAAGCACGTGTGGCAAGGTAGCTGAATGGCCGCCGGTATAGGAACGTGGTAACTGGAGATCTAGCCTACTCGAACAAACTCCCCGGCTTCACACTCGGCACACGCCCCAGATGCCGGTAGGCCCGCTCCGTTGCCTGGCGCCCGCGCGGCGTTCGCTGCAGATAACCTTCCATGATCAGGAAAGGCTCGTAGACCTCTTCGATCGTGCCGGCCTCCTCGCCCACCGCCGTGGCCACCGTATTCAACCCCACAGGCCCGCCACTGAATTTGTCGATGATCGCACCCAGGATCCGGTTGTCCATTTCATCCAGGCCATGCGCATCCACATTCAGCGCCTTCAACGCGTGTTGTGCGATGGGTAGTTTGATGGTACCATCACCCTGTATCTGCGCAAAGTCACGCACACGGCGGAGCAAGGCATTCGCGATCCGCGGTGTGCCACGACTTCTTCGTGCGATCTCCGAAGCGGCATCATCATCGATCGGCACCGTCAAGAGGTTCGCGCTCCTTTTGATGATGCCTTGCAGGGTTGCGGCATCATAATAATCCAACCGGCTATTGATGCCGAATCGTGCACGCAATGGCGCAGTAAGCAAACCGCTCCGCGTGGTAGCCCCCACGAGCGTGAATGGATTCAGCGCGATCTGCACCGTACGCGCATTCGGACCTGCATCGATCACCAGATCGATCCGGTAATCCTCCATCGCGCTGTACAGGTACTCTTCGATCACCGGCGACAAGCGGTGGATCTCGTCGATGAACAGCACATCGTGCGATTCCAGGTTGGTGAGCAAACCCGCAAGATCCGCCGGCTTATCCAGCACCGGACCGCTGGAGATGCGTATGCCCACACCCATCTCCGCCGCGATGATGTTGGCGAGCGTGGTCTTTCCCAGACCGGGCGGCCCATGCAGCAACACATGGTCCAAAGCTTCACCTCGTTGCTTTGCGGCCTGCACGAACACTTTCAAATTGTCCGTAACGGCTTTCTGTCCGGCGAACTCCTGGAACTGCCGGGGCCGCAGCACCTGTTCCAGTTCCTTGTCCGATGCTGATCGCTGTTCCTTTCTGGGGTCGAATCCCTCTGCCATTGCTGTAACGGCAAAGGTAGCTGCGGGATGGAAGCGGGACGGGCCATTTCATACATGCATGTACATACATGTATCTTGAGCTTGCACCATGGTCCACACCATCGAATTCCATCACGGATCATGTTCCGATGGATGTATGTACATACATGGATCACCTCGACAGGCTCACTTCATTTCTCCATTCCCCCGCACATCCCGCCAGATCTCACCAAAGAACACCCTCAACCCAAGCGTATATATCGGTGCCGTCAGGTTCTCGCCCAGCCCGCTGGTGGTATGGATCGCCAGCCGGAATCCCCAGCCCCCGCCGATCCCCAGATAGCGTATCAGCCGGTATTGCACCGTCATCACCGGTTCATAGAATATCAACGTGGAGCGCTCCAGCACCTGCCTGCGCCCCTCCGGATCGCGGTAAGCGACCGAGCCGCCACCCACACCGATCTGCACCGGCAGCCGTATCTCCCACGGCCCGCGTTGGAAAAAAGCATAGTCCACATATGCGCTCACATAACCCATCCGCAGCCGCGTTTCCACCTCGCCAGGCCCCACCAGCATCCGCTTCCGCGTCACGGGCGTCAACAGCATGCTATACCCCAGCCCGTATTGGAAACGCCCCGCATGCTCAAACCCCGCCTTCACCCCGAAGATGCTCACATTGCGGTTGCGCACGAATGAATTGCGCATGTCCAGCTTCGCCACGAACTGCCGCTCCTCCTGTAGAAAAAGTCCTATGCTGTCCAGCAACTGCGCACGGCCAACACCGGGGCCGATCAACATCGCTATCAATAACACCATACGCATCCGCGGCACTAAGATCAACAGGGAAATGATCGTTCGGGCGTGCCACCTGCCGGCTTTTCAAGAGCCGCGCAGCTGTCGGGTGCGGAGTAGACCCTGAGCAAAGCCGATGGGCTGTTGCGTACTTGGCAGGGCGGCGATGGCGGCACTGCGGGGGCTTCCTTCCGGTCCGGCTGCCGCTTCGCCACCTCACCCACCTCCGTTCACCGAAGGATCCTGTTCAATTCCTGATGATCATCATGTACACCCCACCCGGCCACACCTTCCTTTGCCATTGTACCAAACCATATTGCCATGAGCACGCTCACCGCACCCAAGGCCCACACATACATCGGCGATCTCCATTTCGATCACATGGAATGGCTCAACAGCCTTCAGTTCTACAAGGAGGAGATCGGCATCTTTGAGCGCCGGTTGGAGGAGATCGTGCGCCGCAACAACATGCACGAAGTGATGGCCGAGCTGGAACACTTCCAGAATCAGTTCATCCGCGAAAAGGAAGTGATCGATGAGCTGCGCCACGACATCAAGGGCCACGAGAACATGCTTGAGAAGGAGGCGAAGGAGCATCCGGTCGCCATCGATCATCGCTATTTCACCGACCACACCGACCTGCGCGACCGCTTCCACACCTTTGAAAAGATCTACCATGAGCTGAAGGCAGAGTTCCGTCAGTGGCTGGCAAAGCGTATGTGATCCACTTGTGTGAAGCCCATCCGACCCGATGGGCTTCACTTGTAAATAATAAAGGACAAATTTGTCCGTAATTAAAAAAGATCGCCTACCTTCGCACCAATGTTCTCCAAGGCCTGCCAATATGCCATCCGCGCCACCACGCTCCTTGCGATGGAGAGCGACAGGGGCGTGCGCATGGGTCTGCAGGAGATCGCTGACCGTACCGGTTCACCAAAGGCCTTCACCGCCAAGGTGCTGCAGCAACTGGTGCACGCTGGCATCCTCGACTCGGTGAAAGGCCCCAACGGCGGCTTCGATCTGCCACCGGCCAAGGCCATGCGGATCAAACTTGCGGATGTCGTGGAGGCCATCGATGGCGACAATGTTTACCGCGGTTGCGGCATGGGGCTTACCACATGCAACGATCGCCAGCCTTGCCCGCTGCACGATCAGTTCCAGAAGGTGCGGGACGATCTGCGGCAGATGCTGGAGACCACAGACATCCATGGGCTATCCCTTGGTCTGAGGGAAGGCCTCACCTACCTGAAACGCTGATCATGCTGGAACATCTCACCGATCGGCACGTGAACACATTTCGGACAAAGATGTCCGCAATAGAATGAACGAACGAAAGGACATAAGCACACGCGAGGACATCCGCACACTAGTGGACAGCTTCTATGCCCAGGTGCGCGTGGACCCCATGCTCGGTGGCATCTTCAATGGCGTGATCGGTGATCGCTGGCCGCAGCATCTGGAGAAGATGTACACGTTCTGGGGAACTATCCTGATCAATGAGGCCTCCTACTCCGGAGCGCCCTTCCGTCCTCACGCGCAGCTGCCCGTGCAACAGGCGCACTTCGATCGCTGGCTGGAACTTTTCCATGGCACGGTGGATAAGCACTTCAGCGGCCCGGTCGCCGACCTTGCCCACATGAATGCAGAGCGCATGGCGGCCATGTTCATGGAACGCATCACATACTTCCGCGAGCATCCGCAACGCTTCATCCAATGATCCGCCTGGCCCATCCCATCGCCCTCATTTGCGCCTTCACATGGGTGGGCTTCGTGTGCGCGATCAGCTTCATGGAAGCATGGCTGAAATTCAAGGCGTATGGCGTTACCCTGCCGATCGGCCTTGAGATCGGAAGACTGGTATTCCAAGCGCTCAACAAGGTGGAGTGGGTGCTGGCCATCGCGATACTCGTGGACGTGCTGTGGCATCGCAGGGTAACCCGGCATGTGCTCATGATCGCGTTGCCCGTGCTCTTGTTGGCGCTGCAGACCTTCTGGCTTCTGCCCGTGCTCGATGAACGGGCATTGCTGGCCATCCACGGCCAGGGTGTGGGGCCTTCACATGCACATATCACCTACGTGATAATGGAGGTCGCGAAGGTGATCGCACTGGTGCTCTTCGGCACCGGACTTTTCAATACACGAACAACACTCGCAAGAGTAACAACCTGAAGGAACAATGAACATCACAGCTGACAAGACCATAGGCTCGATAGTGGCGGACGATTACCGCGCAGCCTCTGTGCTCACCGCACACGGCATCGACTTCTGTTGCAGAGGCGGCCGCACCATTGAAGAAGTGTGCCGCAAGAATAACCTCGACCCCGCCGAACTCACCCGCGAGATCATGGAGGCGGTGTCCCGCGATGCGGATGTGGGAGAGGAATACAAGAACTGGACGATGACCAAGCTCACTGAGCACATCGAACAGGTGCATCACCGCTATGTGGAAGCACAGATCGCCGTGCTCAAATTCTACCTGAGCAAACTCTGCAAGGTGCATGGTGACCATCATCCGGAACTCTTTGAGATCGCACGCGAATTCGAGGAATGCTCCGAGGCCATGGCCGTACACATGAAGAAGGAGGAACTCATCCTCTTCCCCTTCGTGCGCCGCATGGAAAAGGCCAAAGCTGAAGGCGCCGCACTTCCGGCCGCACAATTCGGATCCGTGAACAACCCGGTGGAAATGATGAAGGAGGATCACGACGCCGAAGGCGAACGCTTCCGCAGGATCGAAAAGCTGAGCAACGGCTACCAGAACCCGCCCGATGGTTGCGCTACCTACAGCACCGCGATGAACATGCTGCGCGAATTCGAACAGGACCTGCACTTGCACATCCATCTGGAGAACAACATCCTCTTCCCACGAGCCATCGCCTTCGAAGAACAAATGCGCCATGCCACCGCTTGAACGACATCCGCTCCTGCGGCCTGTGAGCCGCGAGCATCACGATGGTTTGCTGTTGTGTTGGAAGCTGCGTCAGGGCCTCGCCAAAGGGGTGGGGCCCCGGCGCATGCAGGAATACTGCAACACGTTCTACTACGAACATCTGCTGCCGCATTTCGCCGTGGAAGAGGAAGCCGTATTCCCGATCCTTGGCATGGACAACCACCTTGTGCGCCGCGCACTGAAGGAGCATGAGGAACTGAGCGAATTATTCCTTGCCAAGGAGCACGATGAGCTTTCCCTCTCAACGATCGAGAACCTCCTGATGGCCCACATCCGTTTCGAGGAGCGTGTGCTGTTCCAAGCGGTGCAGGAAGTGGCCACCGAAGAGGAATTGGCACAGGTGGACAAGGTGCATGGTGGGTTGAAGGAAGGGAATGAGCTGATCGCGGATGAGGGTGATCCGCGAACCCGACCCATTTGATCGCCACCACCTTGAACGATCGAAAGAACTGCTCCGTCACGGTACTTGCTCCACCTTCATTGCGGTAGGCACAACTCCGCCTATGGTCTGCAGGATGAAGTCGCGATCGTTGTTTGCGCC
>JAEZCB010000116.1 GCA_023412755.1 Bacteroidota bacterium | reverse complement strand
GATCCTGTTTCTTACCTGTGCTCCGGATCACCGCACAGGCCAGTCTTCCATGATGACACCTCTTAATTCGGGAAGGAGGTCGACGGGCCTCCCCGAGAGGTACTCGTCCACGGTACTGTTATTCGCGTGGATTAAGCCATTCAGCCTTGGGCCGAATTAGGCAGCGAGAGCGTAGTCTGCTTCGCCAGTTATGGCGTTGTGGCACTGGGATACGGGCCGCACCACACGCCCGGCATGCTTACACACATCACGAAGCCGCTGTCGAATCCATGTCGGCCCCAATGATCTTCCAAAGAACTTATGCTGACCAAATGGTAGCACGTAAAGTTACGGCGAACACGGCTTCCAAATGCCATGTGGGCATTGCCATTCAGCAATTTTGGCAGGGTTCGCCTGTACGTGAAAGGCTAATTTCGCCGCCGATCCACAATGGCCAACCACTACCGAAAGATCGGCATCATCCGCGAAGGCAAGGAGCCTGCGGACCGCCGCGTGCCCCTCACACCGCAGCAATGCGAACTCGCACTGGAAAGGCACCCCCAACTGGACCTGGTGGTGCAGCGAAGCAGCGTACGCGCGTATAAGGATGAGGAATACGAGCAGATGGGGATCAAGGTGGTGGATGCGTTGGACGATCGTGATCTGATCATCGGTGTCAAGGAGGTGCCTCTGGATATGCTCCTGCCTGAAAAGACCTACCTCTTCTTCAGCCATACCATTAAAGAGCAACCGCATAACCAGAAGCTGCTGCGCACCATACTGGACCGCCGGATCACGCTGCTGGACCATGAACTCCTTACCAACGAACATGGCGAACGGGTACTCGCATTCGGTCACTGGGCCGGTGTGGTGGGTGCTTACAATGGTTTCAGGGCATGGCAGTTGGTGCATGGAGGACCGAAGCTGAAGCCGGCCCATGAATGCCACGATCTGGAAGAATTGGAGCAACACCTGCATGCATTCCCACTACCTGCGGACCTGCGGATCGTGCTTACAGGTGGTGGCCGTGTGGGCAAGGGCGCCATCGGCATACTTGAAAGAGCCGGTGTGTTGCGTGTTACACCGGCTGAATTCCTGGAAAAGGATCATCACCGGCCGGTATATACAGTGGTCGGATCATCCGACCTTTATGAGCGTGAGGATGGGAGGCCCTTCGATCGGGAGGCATTCCACAGGGATCCAACAGGGCATCGTGCCTGCTTCCTGCCGTATGCGAGACGCGCGCACATCTATATGGCGTGCCATTTCTGGGATGCACGGGGGCCCATGATCCTTTCTGCCGAAGACCTTCGGGATCCAGCAATTTCCATCCAGGTGATCGCGGATATAAGCTGTGACATCGGCGGACCGATAGCCAGCACACTCCGCGCTTCCACCATCGCGGAACCCTTCTATGGCTACCATATCGCTACCGGTTCAGAACAAGCTCCAACATCACCCGGCACGATCACCATCATGGCTGTGGACAACCTGCCTTGCGAACTACCTCGTGATGCCTCTGAAACTTTTGGGAATGATCTTCTTCGGAAGGTGTTGCCAGAATTGGCCGGTGGTGACCCAACGGGGATGATCGCCCGGGCCACTATCGCGGAGAACGGCGAGCTAACATCGCGCTACGCTTATTTGCATGCCTATGCCCATGGTACAGGCAAGGATCCGGTGGTAAGTGATCGGTAGCAGCCGGGTTGGCCGCGCCTTCAGATCCGATGCCATGAGCATCCTACTTTTACCCATCATGAACAACAACATGCTCAAGTCATTGAACATCATTTTGATCGCTTTGCTGATCCTTGGCTGTGGGTCCGGTGATTGTATCCGCGGGGAAGGAGAACTGGAAACACGTACATTGGAACTGGGGCCGATCCAGCGGATAGAAGTACAGGGTGCCATCGATGTGCGTCTTTCCAGACAGGAACAACAGCAGGCGGAGGCCCAGGGGCAACCAAATATCCTGGACCTGCTGGACACGGAAGTGCGCGATGGCGTCTGGACCATACGTACACGCCAATGTGTACGATCCAGAAAGGACCTGATCATAACGCTTGGTGTACCAACTCTCAGCGGCATTTCCATACAGGGTTCCGGTGATGTGAGCAGCGAAGATGAATTTGAAACGGAGGAGCTGGCGGTTGAGATCCTTGGCAGCGGCGATCTGAAGATCGAAGCGCGCGCCAGCTCGCTCCAAGCCACCATCGCCGGATCCGGTGATATGACGATAAGCGGCAGTTGTGAACTTTTCTCGAGTGAGATCAGGGGAAGCGGCGACATCGATGCGGGCGGCTTGAAATGCGTGCAAGCGAAAGCGGATATACTCGGCAGCGGCGACATTGAACTCCATGTGACCGAGGCATTGGAGGCGAATGTCACCGGCAGTGGCAACATCAGCTACAAGGGTTCACCATCCAAGCTGACTCAAAACGTTACCGGATCCGGCAGCATCTCTTCCCGATGAAGCGCGGCTTATACTTCCTGGTCATGCTCTGCTGCGTGTCGTGCGCGGATAAACCACATCCGGAAAATGAGCCGGAGGTGCTCACGGAGCAGGAAGCACCGGCCATGTCCGTTCCGACCATGATGGGTGCTCCGATACCATTCCCCCAGATCGAGGACAACCTGGCCCATGACACCCTGTTGATCCAGATCACGTTCGATCTGCAGGATGGCACCTTCATGATGGTGGCATCCAACACCCGAGCGGAAGAGCAGCTCGACGCCGGCGACCGGAATGCCGGTCTCAGACTTTACCACTATCGTTTGGGAAAGGATGGATCTCCCGAAATGCTCGCGAGATCATCTTCCGCACTTGATAGCTGGACCATGTTCCCCACGTTCTTCGCCGATCCGAACAACGAAGGATCGTACATCATCCTGGCCAATCTGGGTGAACGCAACAGCTGGGGGCAGAAAGTGATCCGCTTCAATGACCAAGGGTACAATGACCTGGGCTTCCTGAATGTAGCCGCCCTCAAAGCACGGGAGGATGATGAAGAAGGACAGTTACGATCCATCACCATAGCACCTCATGCGCGTGTTGGTGCCGAGGGTGATGCCTTACTGTTCACATTCGAGTTGGACGAACTCCTACTTTATGATGACCTGCGCGGTGGTGTCGATCGCACGATACAGGCATCCAGAGTAAGCTATCGCTATAACGAAGCAGAAGGGATGGTGCTGTACATAGATGGGGAGGCGCGCCACGAAGAGCAGGCTAGCTAGATCACCGAATGGCTAGGCACACAAGCCGACCCAGCATCGCCGTATATTGAACTTTTCGCCTACAGGGATCTATCACGAGGAACATCTTCATGGCGCGAGAGCCCCAACCTTTATCACGCTGACCACGAAGGTCCTTTCTCCCTGCCCGATCAGCAATGAATAGGGGCCTTTTGCCAAGTGCCTGACATTGAGGAGCATGATATCGTCATTGCTGGATAATTCCTCAGTAAGATGGAGTCTACCAAGAGGATCAACTATCCGGACGCGATGGTTGGTCGCGCTGCGCGGAAACTCCGTTCCTGGTAAATTCTTCAGGTGCTCAGCATCATTGTAACCGGGTCGGGACCATTCCGCGCGTACCCATGTCGATCACCAGATCACCGGCCCCTGGTTCGTAAATGTTGTCACCCGATACGTCGATCCACTCGAAGCTATTGTTTATGCTCATGGATACTCGGATCACTACATCGTGCGTCTCATTGCCGGTGATCGTAAGCTGTTCAGGAAATACACCGGTCACCAAGCAGGATCCTTGAGGGATAGGCGAGGAATTGAAGATCGGGTTGGGCACAGTAGTGGCCCCAGGGGGCGCCTGACCTGTGATGGGTGCCAGCGGGAATGGCGGATCGATCACTTCAAAAGCCCAGAATCCTTGCAACTTATCATCATTCACGGTCACCATTTGTTGGTTCACAGCAAAAGATGAGATATACGTGTTGAAACCAATGAAGGAAGCGATCGTTCCCTGCAGATCCAAGCCATTGGCTCGAAAGTCGATGTCGTAATTCTGGTACCCGATCGAAACGCGCAGATACGGATACGTACCAGCCGGAAGTTCCGACAATGGAATATCCAGAAATGCCTCCCCTTCTCCCGCGAGAATAGCCTGCGAAAAGTCGATGGCATTATCACCGCCGGCAGTGGTCTCGGGCGCGTGATACACCACCGCACCTTGCCCCGGTAAGGTCCATGCCGTAGGCGCGAATTCAACATAATGACCGCTCATCGCATTGAACCGGGGGTGCTGTGCACCATGACCAGCCGGAACATCCGCAGGTTGACCGAAGCTGTTCAACCTTACCTGCGTGCTGTCAAAATGGAACTGCAAGATCAGGCGGGGCGGTTCGTTACTTCCGACACATTCACAGTTCACGTTCCACGTATCGTTGAATGTGCTTTCGTCCCCATCGTCGCACGCGCTGCCCACCACTGCAGTACCATTCGCTACTCCCACGCAATCATAGGTAACGGTTCCTCCACCACCCGGAGGCGTCACCGGTTCGGGATGATCCTTCTTGCAGGATGTGACCGAGAGCACAAGAAGTGCGGCAATGGAAAGGATCGACAGGCGCAT
>JAEZCB010000199.1 GCA_023412755.1 Bacteroidota bacterium | reverse complement strand
TAAAGACCTTGTTGTTGCGTGACCGGATCTCCGCACCGCCGTCGCTCACATACCCCAGCGCGCGGTAACCATCCCACTTCACCTCATAGATCCACTCGTCGCCCTCCACCGGTTTCGAGACCAGCGTGGCCAGCATGGGCATGATGTCCTGCGGCATGGAAGCCTTGGCCGGCGTGGCTTTCTTCGCTGAACTACGGGTATGGGAACGGTGGGCCGTAGAGCGACTGGCTTGATCTCGCATGCTGTTCTGGCAGCAAATGGCGGGCCTTGCTTCAAGGAACCACAATACCAAGACCAGGTGCCGACAGACCCCTGTCCGCCTGGAGGATGGGTCATTTGGCTATCGATCCCTGCTATGCCTGGATCACCATTCCATTTCGATCCAACGGGAGGCATAAGGCATCAGCTTCAGCGCATTCAGATCGATGCTGTCCTTATGCTTCTGCCATTGCACAGGTTCCTTCAGCCGCTGTGGAGCAGCACCGATATCCAACCGTACGCAGAGTTCTTCTCCGCTGAGATTATGGACCACCAGTAATGCCTTTTTCCCACTCTCATAAAGCAGGGCGAAGACCTGATCATCATCGGTGGCCACGGTTCGCCAGCTGCCCGAGCCGATGATCAAGTGCGCCTTGCGTTGCTTGATCAGCCGGCGTATGTGATGGAGTAGCGCATTCTTATCCTTTCGCTGCGCCTCAACGTTGATACGTTCGTAGCTGTACGTGCCATGATCGATGACCGGGAGATACAGGTCCCGTGGGGCGGCACTGGAGAAACCGGCATTCTTGCTGGCATCCCATTGCATGGGGGTGCGCACAGCCGCCCTGCCAGGCAATGAGAGGTCATCGCCCATACCGATCTCTTCACCATAGTTCAATAGCGGTATCCCCGGCAGACTGAAACTGATGTTGTACATGAGTTCGATCCGCCGCCGCTCGTTGTTCACCATGGGAGGGAATCTCCTGCGGACCCCACGCAATATGCGCATATGTTCCTCCGGGGCGAAGGCCATGAATACCTCCTCCTTCTCCTGTGGCTCCAGCATGTCGGTATTCAACTCGTCATGATGGCGGACGAAGTTCACCCAATGACCTACCTCCACCGGGCTGTAGATGTTCAATCCTTTGGCCAGGGCACTTCCGCTATGCCGGGCCACCGCCAACATGGCGTATTTATTGGCGATGAAGTTGAAAAGCATGTGCATGCGAGCATTCCTTTCCTCTCCATCGGTGAAATAATCCCAGAGCTTTTCGGGCTCCACGTTCGCTTCCGCCAGGAGCACGCCATCCTTGCTGCGGCTTTCCAGGTGCTTCCGCATCTTGCCAAAGAGCTTGTGCATCTCATGGTAGTTCGTGTTCTCCACATCCACCGGATCGGTGATCATGTGTGCCGCATCGATGCGGAAGGAGGACACGCCCTTATCGATCCAATGATCCATGATGCGAAGGATCTCATTCTGCACATCCGGATGTCCCAGATTGAGATCAGGCTGCTCTTTATAGAAGCGGTGGAGATAGTAGGCTCCCGTTTCAGGTGTATACTCCCAGACGCTTGTCTCGGAATGATCGAATTCCACCTTCACCTTCTGGTGGTCCGGCTCTTCATGCCAGACGTAGTAATGACGGAATTCAGCGTCACGGGCCGACCTTGCATTCTTGAACCAAGGATGCTGATCACTCGTGTGGTTGATCACCAGGTCGATCAGCAGCCTTATGTTCAATTTTCGCGCTTCCCGCACGAGCGCCTCCAGGTCTTCCATGGTGCCAAGCCTTGGATCCACGGCGCAATAATCACTCACATCATAACCATTATCTCTAAGTGGCGATGGGTAGAATGGCAGCAGCCAGATGCAGTCAATGCCTAGATACTTGAAATGATCAAGGCGCGCCAGAACACCCTGCAGATCGCCTATCCCATCGCCATTGCTGTCCTGGAAGGTCTTTACGTCCAGCGCATAGAGCACCGCGTTCCTGTACCATTCCCTCCTACTACCGAACAGTGCCATCGATATCAGCTGGCGTGGTAGGCCATGGTGGTCATCAACGCGTTCTCGGCCTGCCTGCTATCCAAACGGGTGTGCTGTACCACGATGGGCACATCACTGACCATGGTACTCGCGTAGTCGGTATCGCGTGGGATGATCTCCGGATCCTTCAATTCATTGAAGCGAAGATGCTTCGTGCGTTTGGCCGGTACGGTGATCCGGTATGGTCCAACGGGATCACGATCCGTGAAGTAGATCATCACTTCCACGTTCGCTGGCCTATCTGCCGTGTTGAGTATGCACGCCGTTTCATGGCTTTCCATCTCCGGCTTGGGGCCATTGCTTTTGCCGGGGATGTATCCTTCCGGGATGCACCAATGGGTCTTACCTAACACATACTCCATGCTTCTTCAATAAGGATAATGAATGAGTCTAAATATAGTACCAGGGCAAGAGGAAAGCAAAGACCTCCCCCACTGCTTTTGTACAGAACGGATCCCGGGAGGACCACAGCCTATGGCCGGCGCTCCTTCAATGCATCACGGATCTCCATAAGCAACTTTTCCTCGTTGCTGGGAGCAGGGGGTGCCGCAGGTGTGGCCTGCTCCTTCTTCCGAAGGCTTGAGATCAAGCGCAACATCATGAAAATGACAAACGCTACGATGATGAAGTCCAGCACGGCAGCGAGGAACTGGCCGATCATGATGCCTGGCCCCACGACAAGCTCACGCCATGTGCCGCCTGGTATCAAAGGGTTGATCATGGGCATGATCACATCATTGGCGAACGAGTTGACGATCCGGCCAAAAGCGCCGCCAATGATCACGGCTACCGCCAGGTCCACAATGTTGCCCTTGAGCGCGAACTCCTTGAATTCTCGTAACATACCCATGTAAGTAGGATTTTGCACCGAAGATAGCGGACCATGGCCCATCTGCAAGGATCAGGTAGAAGCTGTTGGAAACAACATATCGCCCGCCTCGGCGAAAGCCATGCGCAATATCCCCTCCTGAATAGCCGCTCTCGGTGACCCCATCCAGATCCCTTCCCCGCCAATTATCATCAGCCTGTCACTGAACTCCATCGCAGTATGCAGATCATGGGTGGATATCAACGCGGCCTTTCCCGTATCATGAACGATGGTTCGCAAGAGCTTCATCACTTTCACGCGGTTCACCAGATCCAGGAAAGCAGTGGGTTCATCGAGGAGCATGAGTGGTGTATCCTGCGCCAGCGCCCTGGCGATCATCACCATTTGCGATTCTCCATCACTCAAGGAATGGATGGACCTTTCCGCGAATCTGGAGATCCCCGTCCGCTCCATCGCCTCCTGCACTTTCCGGTGATCGTCCTCATTCAATCGTCCCAACCGGCCGGTCCATGGCTGCCTCCCAAGCGACACCAAGGTGTACACATCCAACATGCCGCCCCGTGGCTTTCCAGTCAGCACCACGCTGATCATTCTGGCACGTTGCGCGGTGGACATACTGGCGAGCGGCTCTCCTTTGATCAGCACTTCTCCGGAAAGTGGAGCACGCAGGCCGGCAAGGGTGCGTAGGAGAGTGGACTTCCCACTTCCATTCACACCGATCAGCGCTACGAGTTCTCCTTCGTGTAGATCGGCATCCACATCCTTCAGCACCACCCTGGTATCATGTCCGGCGGAAAGCGCCCTGGTATGGAGCAACGGGTTCATGCGGCGGTGGCCCAGCGTTTCCCGCCCAACAGCACCCAGGCCACAACAGGAGCACCGAGCAGGGAGGTCACGGCGTTCAATGGAATGGACGCACCAGGACCGGGAACCTTAACAATAAGATCACAGGCCAATGCGAGCACGGCGCCGCAGAGAATAGTGGCGGGCATCAACCGGGAGTGATCGCTGGTGCGGAACAGACCGCGTGCCACATGGGGTGTTGCCAGGCCGAGGAATGCGATGGGGCCGCAGAACGCGGTTATTGTGCCTGCCATGATCCCCGTGACCCAGATAATGATCCTGCGCGTGCGCTGCACCCTTACACCCACCGTGGATGCATGGTCATCACCAAGTAGCAACGCGTTCAATGGCTTCATGAGGAGCAGACTCGCGAGTATACCCAGCACCACCGGCACCACCAGCCAGGGTGCGCGATCCATGGTGACACCGGTGAAAGAGCCCATGCCCCAGATCACAAATCCCTTCAATGCCGCGGCCGGACTGGCCACCTGCAACACGCTGATCAACGCCGAACATAGATAGCCGATCATCAAGCCAATGATCAACAGAGTGATCCCATCGCCCACCCGCTTATCCGCCAGCAGGATCACCAGCAAAACACCCATGGATCCCGCCAGGGAGGAAAGTATGAGCATGGCATCCTGAGGCAATGGGAGCAGGATCCAAAGCGGCCGCATGAGCATGACCACCGCCACACCAAGGCTGGCCCCGGATGAAATACCAAGCACCGACGGACCCGCCAGAGGATTCCGGAAAAGCGTCTGCATGAGCAGACCACTCGCGGCCAGGCCTCCACCAGCCACCAGAGCGGTAATGGCCTGCGGCAAACGAATGCCCTTCACAATAAGCGTGTGCTCCTGCTCATCACCCTGGAACAAGGCTTGCAATACGGCCGCGAAGGAAATATCCACCGAACCGATCATAAGATGCAGAAGAAAAAGACCCGCCCCCGCCATGATCAATACGGGATATGGCCAGAAGGGTCTGCTTGGCATCGTGCAAACTTATACGGGGCGATCTGCGCCTGCACTAAATGAGAACAGGATAAATTCGAACCCGCTATGCGGTATATGCGTTTTCTCCTGATCTGCCTTTTGCTCACCTCCTGCGCCAGCGGTCGCAAGCATTTGGAACGCGCGGCATTGTATGAGCGGGAAGGCATGCTGCAGGAGGCGTACTACGGTTATGCGGCACTGTATGGTAAAAAGCCGAGATCGGTGGAAGCACATGGGGGCATGAAACGTACCGCACAGGGTCTGCTGGACAGGCTGCTGCAGGAGGCTTCCTTCCACTACCTGAAGCATGATCTCACCCTTGGTGATCGATACAAAGCAAAAGCGGAAGATCACCGGGCAGGAATGGAGCGCCAAGGTCTACGCCTGGAGTGGGACCCAACCCTGGAAGAACGGCGGCGCACAGCATGTGTCCATCTGGCAGGGATCTGTTTCGGCGAAGCACAGGAGGCGTTCCGCCAGGGAAGGTTCAAGGACGCTGAAGAGACCTGCGGCCGCTGCCTTTCGCTGGACCCTGAGCACCGCGATGCGCTCCACCTCAAAAAGCTGGCGCAATTGGAGCCGAAATATCTGCAGGCGAACAAAGCGATGGAACTGGGGCTTTGGCGTGATGCCTTCACACTCTACGCTTCCATCACAGACAAGGATCCTGCTTACAAGGACTCCTGGCAATGGTTGGAAGAATGCCGCAACAAAGCATCCTATACACTGGCCTATGTACCAGGGAGTGGAACAGGGCGGACGATTAGTGTGGATCAACTGTTCGGAGGAAACGGCCTTGAACTACAGCTGGCGGCCAACATGAAACGGGCGCTTCTGGACCTTGAAGATCCGTTGATGATCCTGATAGACCGCGAGAACCAGGATGGGCTTCTGGCGGAACAGATGCGTGGATTGAGTGGCTTGTATGATGAACGGCATGCTGCCGAAGCAGGTAGATTATTGGGCGCGAGCCACGTGCTGACCGCGCGCATTCTGAAGTTCGATGATGTGCTGGGACGCAACGCGGAGATCCAATTCCAGCTGATCGAAGTGGCCACCGGACGGATCCACATCGCGGATGTCGTACGGGTGAACAAACAAGAGATCGCCAAGGGCAACACACGCATACAGCTGCTGGAGAAGGCCAGTGAACGGGTGGCGGAACGGTTGAAGGGATTCGACCGGCACGCACGCTGAACAAGCATGTGTGTGCGTGGTGATCTCAGCGTAAATCAAAAAAGTACTGGAGCATATCGTTGAATTAAACTCCTACCCTGCCACCACGACCGCAGTATTACGCACTTCGTATAGAGAAGAAGGAGAAGCGCAGGGACAGTTTCCGGCTGATGCGGGAATGGACCGGGCATGAGCCGCGGATGTGGGGGCCTACGATCATCGGGTTTGGGAGCTACCATTACAACTACGCCAGCGGCCACGAGGGCAATGTGCCCCTCCTGGGCTTCTCACCGCGCAAGGCGGAGTTCTCCCTGTACATGGTGGCCACCGACCTTGACTATGGCGGCCTTCTGGACAAGCTGGGCAAGTTCAAGATGGGCAAGGCATGCATCTATTTCAAGAAGCTGGATGACCTTGACCTTGGCGTACTGGAGAAGATCAGCAAGGCTACTGTAAAGCATGTGGTGGAGGGGAATGGGAGGTGTTGAGGAACTGGATGATGTTTTCTAAAGTGGCACTTTTTGTAGTATTGTAGAGGCATTCATCATCATTGCTGGTCATGGGGAAGGTCAATCGGTTCACCTCTTTCGAAGAACTGAAGGCATCTGAAAGCCGCGCCGAAGCGGAAGACAAGATCTTGATGCGCCATCGTGCGTTTGAAAAGCTCATGTCCCTGATCCGGGACAAAGTGCTACTTAAAAGCAAACAAGGTCACCGGCCTTGATCAAAGTGTTTTCTGGGGAAAACTTCGCACATTTAGAGAAGTCGCCGATTAAAATTCAAGCCGCTTGAGGTCTCTTCTCCCATCCCAAACATGATGCACCACAATGGCATCCGCCATTACCTCATAAAACACCAGGTACATCTCGACACGAAACACGCGGATCATGTCCATGTCGGTTGGGCGGCCTAGGTAGGGATACCTGATCGTTCGCTCCACCGCCGCTTGTATCTGGCCATATAACCTGCGGCTGTAAGTGGTGGAACCGTTCCGCTCCACCCAGTAATTCAATACTTGGTTCAGGTCTTTCTCTGCAGGTTCCGTCCAGACTATTCGTCTAGCCATTTGCGGACGGCTTTGTCCACTTCAGAGGCGGTCCGGACCTTGCCTTTCTTCAAAGCCGTACGACTGCGGGTTATGGCCTTGCGTTGCTCTGCCGTGGTCAGATAGGGTGCCACCTCCTGTTCAGCACCTTCAAGCATACGGTCCAACTCACGAAGGAGCTTGACATCCTTCGAGGCCTTAACCCGCTCGATCACGCGCTTACGCAGTTCCGCTGTGGACATGTTTCAAAGTTAAGGATGATGCGCCATCATGTATCCAGGTCCGGAAATGCCCGGTTGATATACCTTGGTTCACCGTTGTATCCCCCCATGCCCACCAAGAACAAAACCACCGCCACCACCGTAAGTGTTACCGACTTTGTGAACTCCTACGTGGAGAAGGAGGAGAAGCGCAGGGACTGTTTCCGGCTGATCGAGCTGATGCGGGAATGGACCGGGCACGAGCCGCGGATGTGGGGGCCTACGATCATCGGGTTTGGGAGCTACCATTACAAGTACGCCAGCGGCCATGAGGGCGATGCGCCCCTTCTGGGCTTCTCACCGCGCAAGGCGGAGTTCTCCCTGTACGTGGTGGCCACCGACCTTGACTATGGTGGTCTTCTGGACAAATTGGGCAAGTTCAAGATGGGCAAGGCGTGCATTTATTTCAAGAAGCTGGATGATCTTGACATTGGCGTGCTGGAGAAGATCAGCAAGGCAACGATCAAGCATGTGGTGGAGGGGAATGGGGGTTGTTAGGTTGTAATAGAAGAATAAGTGTGTTCAAGGTGGACATCGGTGGACGTGGGTGCCTCACCGCGTCCACCGATGTCCACCCGGCAAGGCCAAGTGTCTTCTAATACCCGATGATCAATATGTTCTTCAGTGGAAGCCGAAGCCTCCCGCTCGCAAAGAGGGTTTCAAAAAAGGTGGCGACAATTTCAAAATCAGATTTGTCTTGTAACTATTCCGAACCGCAATGACCAAATTATCGATATCTTGCATCATGCATGCTTGGAAGAAATCCTTGAGGAATTGGTTATTTAAGACTCCCCTCCCAGCTTCAACTTCGATCACCGTTTTTGTCTGAGTATTCACACCATCCGCGTCAAAGGCTTTTTCCATCTTTCCATTCCGTCCAAAGAGCACTGGGACTCGCAACTTATCGGCCATAAGCTTACTTTTCTCGGTCTTGAACCCACCTTGCTTCAAGGTCTCCAGCCACGACCGCGAGCACAGCATCACTATTGAGTTCATGTCTATCCGAGCTGATTAGTTCATCATTCTTTCGAAATGCATCTATCACACCCGCGAGATGTTCAGGTAGTGCATGTGACTTCGGGAAGAGCTGCCAATTGATCATGGGTGACAAGGTCGGAAATTTGGTCGTACCACCCGGTCGCGCGTGAGTGATGGGAACGATCCATCCGACCCACTGTTTTCATGTCTATGACAGATCACCTTCCCAACCCCGCATTTCGCGTGAGGGATAGGAGCAAGTAGCCCACAGCGAGGCTTTGCGAGCGAGGACTACTGCGGATAGCCCGAC
>JAEZCB010000164.1 GCA_023412755.1 Bacteroidota bacterium | reverse complement strand
GGCATAATCCCAGGTCTTCATGGTGACGCCGATCACCTCATACCCCTGTTCATGCAACATCAGCGCGGTAACGGAACTGTCCACCCCGCCGCTCATGGCCACCAATATGCGTCCGTGTCTGCTCATTTATCCGATCGTGAATGGTCTTGTACGGCCACTCACCGCTTCACCTGCTCTCCCTTCACCACCCCCGCTTCATAGGTGGTCACCTTCAGCAAACGGCCGCGCTCATCATACTCGCGTACCTCGCCATCCAGCAGGTCGTTCTTGTACCGGCCCTCGATCTTTTTGGTCTGCCCCTTCAGCTCGCGCATCACATCAGCGCGCTCACCGGTAACAGGATCGGCCGGCCTGGGCACTATCACCCATTCGCCCGTGTCATGATACTCAACGAATGGCCCTTCCTTCTTTCCCTTCCTGTAGGTGATCTCCGATCGCGGCTTCTCATCCGGATAGTATTCGGTGAAAGTGCCGTTCTCCCGCACCTCTTCCTTCAACTCTCCGTTCAGGTAGCTCAGTCTACGGTGCACACTGCCATCCCCATTGAATTGGAACCAGGTGCCATGGCGCTCCCCGTTCTTCAGCGGCCCCTCGAATTCCTTGCGGCCGTTGGGATAATAAATGATCATACGGCCTTGTGGCAGTCCCTCTACGAACTCCAATTCCGACCGAAGCTCTCCTGTAGGGTACCATGACTTGCTGGGGCCTTGCTTCTTTCCTTTCTCAAAGAGATCCTTTTCCGCCAGGTGGCCAGTGTGGAAGTACACACGCACTTCTCCATCCAGCTGGCCGTTCTGGAAATTCTCCACCCTACGGAGTTGGCCATCGTCATCGTAATAATTCCAGGTGCTATCCTTCTGCTGGCCAACGTACCTGCCTTGTGCCATTAGGGAACCATCCGGGTGAAAATGCCGTGCACGGCTCACCCGTCCATCCTCATCATACACCTGTATGGTGGTAACCTTGCCCTCCTCGTCGTAGTGCTTGAACTCACCGGTGGGCTTGTCATCCTTGAACTGGCCCTGATAGCGGAGCTTGCCATTGTCCCAAGCCTTCGCCCAGATGCCTTGTTTGCGCCCCTGCGCATCGGTGCGATTGATCTCTCCCGGCTGTGCATGGGATGCCATGGCGCAGAGGAACAAGGTGGATAGCAGGAGGTGGCGGCGGAACATGGATCGCAAAGGTACGCGGCAGCATAAAAGCAGACCGCAACGATAGAACGGAGAAAGACCCCTTTGCGCATGACAGGGACAGCTACCTTTGCCGCATAGCGAGCATCAATGAAATTCTTCATCGATACGGCCAGTCTGGCCCAGATCAAAGAGGCGCAGGAGCTGGGAGTGTTGGATGGCGTTACCACCAACCCATCCCTGATGGCCAAGGAGGGCATCAGTGGTGAGGAGCAGGTGGAACGGCACTACAAGGACATATGCAACATTGTGGATGGGGACGTGAGCGCGGAAGTGATCGCGACCGATCTGCGCGGCATGGTGAAGGAAGGTGAAAAGCTGGCCTCATTGCACCCGAACATCGTTGTGAAGGTGCCCATGACACGCGATGGTGTGAAGGCCCTGAAGCACTTCACCGAGAACGGGATCAAGACCAATTGTACACTTGTCTTCAGTCCGGGACAGGCATTGCTTGCGGCCAAGGCAGGTGCCACCTACGTGTCGCCTTTCGTGGGCCGGCTGGATGATGTGAGCACCGATGGTGTTCAGTTGATCGAGCAGATCCGCACCATCTACGATAACTATGGCTATGCCACGGAGATCCTGGCCGCCAGCATCAGGCATCCCATGCACATCATTCAATGTGCGGAGGTGGGTGCCGATGTGGCCACATGCCCGCTGAGTGCCATAATGGCCCTGTTCGATCATCCGCTGACCACCATTGGCCTGGAGAAATTCCTGGCCGATCACCGCAAAGCCGCTCAAGCCTCGAAGGTGTAAGCATGTTGCTCAGCATCCATCCGAAGGATCCGGAGCCACGCAAGATCCGCATGGTGGTGGAAAAACTGAATGCGGGGGCGGTGGTGATCTGCCCCACCGATACGGTGTACGCCTACGTCTGCAGCGCACACCAACCCCGCGCGATAGAACAGGTGGCCAGGCTGAAGGGGGTAAGGCCGCAGAAGGCGGACCTGTCCCTGATCTGCAGGGATCTGAGCCAGCTGAGCACTTATGGCCGGGCGGTAGGCACTTCCGCCTTCCGGATCATGAAGAAGGCGTTGCCTGGTCCATACACCTTTATAGTGCCGGCCAGCAGCGAGATCCCCAAACTATTCAAGAACAACAAGCGCACGGTGGGGATCCGCGTGCCAGACCACCCCATACCCATCGCCTTGGTGGAGGAACTCGGGCATGCTCTGGTGGTGGCGAGCGTGCACGACCCGGACAAGGTTGTGGACTACACCACCGATCCGGAACGCATAGACGAGCATCTGGGCCATCAGGTGGAGATGGTGATCGATGGGGGTATCGGTGGATTGGATGCTTCCACCGTGATCGACCTTTCAGAAGGTGATCCGGTGATCATCCGTGAAGGAAAGGGACCCACCGTTGATCTCCTGTGAGGCATTCCTCAACCGGCGCCATGCTTCGGGAATGTGGTGGATCAGATCCTGAACGGTCATTCCATCCATGCCGTGGTGCCCGGCTGCCAGATCCCCGGCCGAACCATGCAGGTGTACACCGAGCATTGCGGCCTGGAGAGCGGGCATGCGCTGGGCCAGTAGGCCGGTGATCAGGCCTGCCAGGGCATCTCCGCTTCCCCCTTTGGCCATTCCAGGGTTGCCTGTGGAATTGAAGTAGACCTTTCCGCGGGGATCGATGATCGCGGTACGGGCATCCTTCAGTACCAGTATACACC
>JAEZCB010000138.1 GCA_023412755.1 Bacteroidota bacterium | reverse complement strand
AGCAGTTGTTGGCCGCTGGAATATCCGTGGGAACGGATGCGGTCGATGGATCACAGCTGCACCACAAATACGCACTGGTGGATCCCGGCATGGCCGAGGCTGACCCCATGGTGATCACAGGCTCGCACAACTGGAGCTTCAATGCGGATAACCATAACGACGAGAACACCCTGATCATCCATGATCATGATCTGGCGCAGCAGTATCTGCAGGAATGGGAAGGCAGGAACATCCTGGAGGTGGATGTCGCTGGCATCGCCGGTAATGGCGATCTGCTGTTATGGCCGAACCCTTCGGCAGGTATCATCCACATCGGACCATTCAGACGGCAGGAACAGCTGATCGCGATGATATACGATCAAAGTGGCCGACAGGTGTGGGAGGAAAAGGTGATGGCGCACGGCATTCTCTTGCTGGATAATATTGGTCTTTCTCCCGGGAAATACACCCTCAAGCTGATCGGTAGCGATACGGTCCGGCATTTCCCTTTCATTCACGAGTGACCAATTCACATCGGGAATTCCAGGAGATGCCGGTCGTTGTACACGCGCAGGAAGCGGAACAACGCTTCATCGCTGTTGCGCTGCTTCTTCGGCAGAGCGCGGAATTCTTCCTGGAGCACCGGATCATGGCGCAATGCATGGTCCATTCCGGCTGCGTTGAATGGCAGGAATTCTCCCGTGCGCATATCCAGCATCTGCTGCACCACATATGTGCGCTGCATGGTGCCACCCCTGTAGAGATAGGGGTCCCACTCCCGCACGCTACGCTCATACATCATGTGCGCAAGGGTTCCCATTAGGCCGATGCGGTAGAAGCCATTTCCGGCCTGCACATAGACCACATCGTTCTGGCAGAAACCCCAGAGCTGGTGCATGCGGATCGCTTCACGCGTGCCATCCTCCTTCAGCATGTACAGTTTGCTCACCACCTTGCGGATGTCTGAGATGGGCATGCCTTGATCATCCCGCAGACGCTCCATGGGCACCGTTGGCCTGTTATAACGAAAGGCGTTGAAATCCAAATAGATCCCATCATTAAGATCCATGCCACCCTGGTAGGGCACCCAGCGTGAGGTATCCCCGCTATTCCCAACCTGTGCCAGAGCGAGCACCTGCAGCAGGAGATAGGGGATCAGAAAGAGTGCACGCATGATCATGGAATGAACGGACCGCGACAAGTCCTTAGTGCGGTGCATGCTCATCGCGGATCATGGAGATCACCTCTTCGGGCGCCTGGGCATGCACCCAATGGCCCGCGTACGGCACGGTCTCCACGCGGCTGTTGGGGAATTGTTCCTTGATCGCAGGAATGTCTTCCCGTGTGATGTAGTCGCTCTGGCCACCGCGGATGAAGAGCGTTGGGACCTTGACCTGTTCGGGACCGATGGCGGCGAGGATATTCGGGAGGTCCCGCCGCAGCAACGGCACATTCATTCGCCAGGCCAGCTGCCGCTCATCTTTCCAGTACAGATTCTTCAACAGGAATTGCACCACACCAGGCTCCTTTACATAGGAGGAAACATGCTCCTCTACCTGTTTGCGCGTGCGTCCAGGTGAAAGATCGGCCGTGGATAAGGCCTCCAGGATGTGATCATGATTGTTCTCATGCTCACGCGGACTGATATCCACCACCACCAGCCGCTTCAATAGTTTCGGCCAGCGCTGCGCGAATTCCATGGCCACCTTGCCACCCATGGAATGCCCTACCATGATCACATCCTTCAGTGCAAGTTGTTCGAGAAGACCGTGCACATCGGCAGCCATCAAGGGATAGTCCGTACGTTCCGTGTGTGCGGACCGGCCATGGTCCCGCAGATCCACCGCCACCACATGGTACGGTGTACGCGTGGCATCTGTTGGCTCTGCCAATTCCTTGGCAATACTTCCCCAGTTGTCCGAACTGCCCAGCAGCCCATGCAGGATCACCACCGCTGTGGCATTTTCCGGCCCCAGCCGCCGGTGATGCAATTCCACCATACTCATGTTATTCCCTGTTGCGCCACACGCAGCTCCCGCTTGTAGAGCGCCACGGTGTTCTCCAGTCCATAGACCAGCGCATCACTGATCAACGCATGACCGATGGATACCTCCAACAGGTGTGGCACGTTCTTTTGGAAGAAGGCGAGGTTATGAAGGTCCAGATCATGCCCAGCGTTGATCCCCAGCCCGTGACTGTATGCTTCTTCGGCCGCTTTGGAGTAGGGGGCCACAGCTCCTTCAGGATCGGCCGGAAAGCCTTCGGCGTATGGTCCGGTATAGAATTCGACACGGTCGGTACCGGTCTCCACGGCATGGCGGATAAGTTCCGGATCGGTGCCCAGGAAAATGGATGTGCGCATGCCTGCGTCCTTCAATCTGCCGATCACCCCCTTGAGCATCGCCTTATTACCGATGGTGTCCCAGCCGGTGTCGCTTGTGAGCACGTTAGGAGGATCAGGTACCAGGGTGACCTGTGCAGGCAGCACCTCCAACACGAGTGCCAGGAACTCCTCGCTGGGATAGCCTTCTATGTTGAATTCCGTGGTGAGCAATGGAGCGAGCGCACGCACATCGCTTCGGCGGATGTGCCGCTCATCCGGCCGGGGGTGCACGGTGATCCCATCCGCACCGTACCGTTCAATGGCCAGGGCCAAAGCCAGCACATCCGGAGTACGTCCGCCACGCGCATTCCGCAACGTGGCGATCTTGTTGATATTCACACTAAGACGCGTCAACCCCGGTTCGTTTACTTTGCCCCGCCCTATAGCGGGTGCCCAAAAGTACACGCACCCGAAAAGCCAAGGCCGATCCCATGCACGCCATAGACCTGATCACTCCGGCAATACCTCCCCTCCGACCGCAGGATGATGTGGGCCGTGCCATGGACTGGCTGGAGGAATTCAAGGTGGGACATCTTCCGGTGGTGGACCAACGGCGTCTGGTAGGGCTGGTCACGGACCAGGACCTTGTGGACCGCAACGATCCACGGGCCGCTGTGAGCACGGTGATGGAAAAGGTGGAGATCCCATACGTGCGTAGCGGCCAGCACATCTATGAGGTGATGAAGCTCTTCAGCGAACGGGGCCTCAGTGTGGTGCCGGTGCTGGATGAGATGGGAGGCTACATCGGCGCTATTAGCGAGCACGATGCCTTGAAGAAGCTGGCGGAGGTTACCAACATCCACGAACCGGGCAGCATAGTGGTGCTGGAGTTGAACCAGAACGACTACGGATTGCAACAGATCGCCCGCATCGTGGAGGGCAGCGACGGTAAGATCCTCAGTGTGTACAGCCATCAATTACCGGGCACCAACCGGATAGAGGTCACCTTGAAGATCAATCGTCAGGATATCGGCGATATCCTGCAGACCTTCGAGCGCTACGATTATTTTGTGAAGAGCACCTACCAAGGTTCCCGCTTCCATGAGGATCTTCGTGACCGGTACGAAGAACTCATGCGCTTCATCAATCCATGATCCTGTGCGGGCACATGATCCTGGCCCGTAGTTACAGAACCGTACTGCTCCTGCTGGTCCTGGCCGGATCCAGCCTGCCGGGCCCATCAAAAGCACAGGAGACGAGTCCCGCTCCGCCGGATACCGTGGTGGTCACGGACATCATGATCCGTGGCAACCGGGTGACCCGCGAACGGATCATACTGCGTGAATTGCTGGTGGATATCGGCGACACCATACCTGCCGGGAGCATGTATGATCTGCTTGAAAGAAGCCGGCAGAACCTCGTCAACACCGCGCTCTTCCACACAGTGAATGTGATGCCGCTCTACCTGGACCCGCGCCATGTGATCATAGAGGTCACCGTATCCGAACGATGGTACTTGTGGCCATCCGTTTCACTGGAACTGGCGGATCCGAACTTCAACACGTGGTGGCAGACCAAGGACCTCTCCCGGATCAACTACGGGCTCTACCTGTACAAATACAATTTCCGCGGCCAGAACGAGACCATCTATGTGATGTCCCAGTTCGGCTATACGCAGCAGTATGCGTTGCGATACCGCATCCCATATATCGATAAGGGCCAGCGTTGGGGCGCCACGATAGGTGGCGCCTACCTTCAGCAGGAAGAGGTTACCGCAGGCACCAAGAACAATGAACGGCTGCTTGTAAGCCGGCCATTCACCATCAACCGCAGGGAACAATTGGCAGACCTGGAGTTATCCCTGCGTCCATCGCATGATGTGCGGCACTATTGGCGCTTCGGCTTCAACCAGGCCACCATCACCGACACCATAACCCAGGTGGCGGAGGATTATTTCGATGGGGACAAGACCAGGACCCGTTTCCTCTCGCTCGGCTACTCCATTGTTTGGGACACGCGCGATCTGCGGATCTTCCCGAAGCGTGGCCATTTCGCCGAGCTGCGTGTGGATCGCTATGGCCTGGCCTTACTGGACATCGCTTCACCGGATGTCACCACCTTCTACCTTGGGCTCAAGCGGTGGTTCCAACTAAGCCAACATCTTACCCTGGCGGCCTCGTTCCGCGGCAAGGCCACCTGGGGCACGCCACCCTACTATGTGCAACGTGGCCTCGGATACTCCGATATCGTGCGAGGCTACGAATACTATGTGGTGGATGGCGAACACTACATACTTGGCCGCGCGAATCTCATCATACCCATCTTCAAACCGCGGGTGACACGGGTGGAACCCATACCGATCGAAGCATTCCGCACCGTCTATTTCGCGCTATACCTGAACGTTTATACCGATCTTGGCCGTGTGTGGGATGATCGGTATGCTGAAATGAACTTTTTGGCCAACAGGTGGATGAATGGCCACGGCGTGGGCCTGGACCTGGTCACCAGCTATGATCAGGTGGTGCGCGGCGAATATTCCTTGAATGGTCTTGGCGAACATGGTTTCTTCCTACACTTCACACAACCCTTCTGAGATGCGCGCAGGGATCATAGGCCGTTCCATGGAAGCCGAAAAGGCCCCGCTGGTATGGTCCATTCTGGACCGGCTCGCGGCGCAGAAGATCGAACCGCGGACCACGCCCGCTTTCGCCGGCTGGTTGCATGCGGTTTCAGGCAGGCAGGTCACGTGGCCACTGCTCGATGAGGAGGCGTTGCTGGAGCAGGAGATCGACATCTGTATCGGGCTTGGCGGCGATGGCACCCTGTTGGACACAGTGGTACTGGTGGGGCGCACCAATATCCCCGTGCTGGGGATCAACCTGGGCCGCATGGGCTTTCTTTCCAGTGTTCGGCTGGAGGAGGGGGACCATGCCATCACCCAGATCAGGAATGGACGCTACTCGCTTCAGGATCGCACGCTCTTGGAAGTGAC